>JBGQEW010000030.1:0-20723 GCA_041496565.1 Terriglobia bacterium
GCGATGATTGATTTCCTGAAGCGCGCTTTCGCAGCGGAGGAAACTTCCCGCGAGGAGTCGCCCGACGGAATCGTCCAGCACGCTATCGTCAGGATTGGCGACTCATTCGTTGAAATGGGCGAGGCCCACGGCGACTATCAGCCGATGCCCTCGATGTTCCACCTGTACGTGGACGATGTGGACGCCTGGTATGCTCGCGCCGTGGCGGCGGGCGCTGTCGCGCAAGGTCCGCCAACCGATCAGCCGTACGGCGACCGCGTCGGCAACGTTCTGGACCCATTCGGCAACGATTGGTACATTGCCACGCACATCAAGGACGTTGCACCATAGGTGTTGCAGGCGCTTTCGACTATGTGGTTTACGAGAAAGGTTTGCCTTTGAGCCAAACAGAATCATCGAGCAAGCCGGAACCGTTGATTCGTAACATCTCGGACACGGCCCGCTGGGTTGCTGTCTATCGCGCCCGGGAGAGCGATCGGCCAGACGCGCTCTTTCGGGACCCCTACGCGCGGCGATTGGCAGGTGAGCGTGGCGAACAGATTGCCAACTCGATGCCATTCAGCAACAAGAACAGTTGGTCATTCGTGACCCGCACGTACTTGTTCGACCAATTCATCGCCGAACAGGTTGCGCAAGGCGTGGACACGGTGATCAATCTGGCGGCGGGTCTCGATGCCAGGCCGTACCGGATGCCCCTTCCTGCGTCGCTCCGCTGGTTCGAAGTGGACCTGCCGAAAATACTCAGTTACAAGGAAGGGATTCTCGGGAAAGAAAGGCCTGTGTGCGCGCTCGAGCGCATTCGCTTGGACTTGTCGGACGTCACCGCTCGCCGCGACCTGTTTGCCCAACTGGGCGGCGATGCGGGCAAGGCGCTGATCATCACCGAAGGCCTCATCACCTACCTGTCCGAAGACGAAGTCGGATCTTTCGCTCGGGATCTCGCCGCTCCCCCTGCGTTTCAACTCTGGGCTCTCGACATAGGCTCGCCCGGACTCCTGAAAATGCTCCAGAAAAACACGGCCGCGACATTGAGCGCAGCAGGTTCGCCGCTCAAATTCGGTCCGAAGGAAGGGCCAGGATTCTTTATCCGCTATGGCTGGAAGCCGATGGACGTTCGTTCACTGATAAAAGCAGCGTCACGCTTGAAGCGACTGTCAATTCCCTTGCGGCTCATCGCCATGCTGCCGGAATCGAACGGCGCCCAGGGATCACGGCCGTGGTCGGCAGTCTGTCTCTTTGCCAAATCGTGACGGATGATTCACTTCCGCCCTCGGTGGAGCACCACGATCCCGAACATCCACCGCTCATACTGCACGTCTGCGAATCCTGCTCGCTTCATCCAATCTCCCAGCTCCTCCGGCCCGGGAAATTGCGCCACTGACGCCGGCAAATAGGAGTACGCGCCCGAATTTCCTGAAATCGTGCCCCCGACGCGCGGAAGAATGGACTCGAAATAGAATCGGTACATCGGCGCAATCACGCGCCCGCGCGGTTCTGAAAATTCGAGGATGCCCGTTTCACCAGCCGGCCGCAGCACTCGCCAAATTTCCTGCAGCCCTCGTTTGTAATTCGCGAGATTGCGAAAGCCGAACGCGGCCGTCACCAGATCGAAACTCGCATCCGCAAACGGCAGCGCCAGCGCGTCCGTCGCAAGAAAAATGGCTCGCCGATTCGAACGCCGCGCCTTCCGCTGAGCCAGCTCCAGCATTGGCGGCGCAAAATCACTGCCGAAAACAGAGGCGCCTCGTTCCTTATCTCGTTCACCTTGTCCCTTGCGCACCGCCCGATCCGCCGCTCTCTCCAATGCAAACGTCAAATCCCCAGTGCCGCAGCACAAATCGAGAACCCGTGCGTCCCCTCGCGCAAGAATGTGCTCGAAGCGGCGCGCCGTGCGCGATCTCCACGGCCGGTCAAAGGAAAACGAGAGGAGATGATTCAGCAAGTCGTATCGAGGCGCGATTCGACTGAACATTTCCTGCACGCGGCGCGCCGCTTCCTTTTCGTCGCGCGCGCCTTCCGGCCGAGTGCCCGTCACCGGCGCGTGCGCTTCGGCGGCCTGCTCTATTTCTGCGCTGGTGCTGCGGGATTTCACGAGCCGCCCCTCGCGTTCTGCAGAATCTGCGGCAGGCGTGCAATCACTTTCCGGGCCAGCGCCTCGGGCACTTCGGCGCCGATCTCCACTTCGCCCACGCGCCCCGGCAGCACCCAGCGCAGACGCCCGGCGCGCGATTTCTTATCGGTGCGCATCGCCTGGAACACTCGAGCCACGGAAATCCTGGCCACCGGCGGCAGCGGCCCCGCGCGCCAGATCAGCCGCGCGATGCGCTGAGCTTCGGTCTGCTCGATTCGTCCCATTTCGAGAGCAATTTCGGTGGCGGCAAGCATGCCCCATCCAACGGCTTCGCCATGCAGGAAGCGCCGATAGCCGGTTGCCGCTTCCAGGCCGTGCCCCGCGGTGTGACCGAAATTCAACACTTGCCGCGGGCCTCTTTCACGCTCGTCACGCCCCACAATTTCTGCCTTCATGCGAATGCACCGCGGCACCACCCATTCGAGCGCGGCCGGATCCTGCCGCAACAGTCCTTCGATGCGGCCTTCGAGAAAATTAAAAATCCCCGGTTCGCCGATCACGCCGTACTTGATGACTTCAAACAATCCCGAGCGGTATTGCCGCCCCGGCAGCGTTCGCAGCGTCTCGGGGTCCGCCAGCACAATTCGCGGCTGATAAAACGCGCCTACCAGGTTCTTTCCCTCCGGCAAATCGACGCCGGTCTTCCCGCCGATAGCACTGTCCACCTGCGCCACCAAAGTCGTCGGCACGTGCACCAATCGCACCCCGCGCAAATACGTTGCGGCCACAAAGCCCGCCACGTCACCCACCACTCCTCCGCCTACCGCCACCAGCGCCGCGTTTCGGTCCGCGCCTGCCCGCGCGAGCGTCCGGCAAATTTTCTCGACCGTTGCCAAGCGCTTCGCCCGCTCGCGGTCATCGAACAGGATCGTGCGAACGACGCGGTGCGGCGAGAGCCCTTTGGTCATGGCGCGGCCCCAGAATTTCCAAACGCTCGGGGACGACAAGACGAAGACGCCTGTCACCCCCTCGATTTCGGAGATCAACGCGCCCGCGCGGCTGAGCGCTCCTTCCCCGCAGTGCACCCGATATTCCGCCGAAGCCGTCCGCACTCGAATTGTCTGCATCCGCCTCCCCGTCAGCTTCCTCGCGCTCGTCGCTGAAATGTAGCACAGTTCACCATTGCCGCCCCCGCGCCCAGGGAACCGTTGCCGAGGCGGCCGTCAACTCTGCCGCGACTTGGCGCCCGGCAGACCCACGCGTTACCACTTCTTCTTTTGGAGTTCGTTCACGGATTCGAGGATGACATGGCCGACGATACCGAGACTCCGCGGGCTCACTTTTTCGAGGGAATCCTGAGTCGTGTGCCAGTAACCGGCGTTGCTGAAATCGATCAGGTCGATGATATCCACCGACGGAACGCCGCGGCGCATGAACGGGAGGTGATCGTCTTGGATGGCCGTTTCCGTGGAAACAAATTCCTCTTGATACCCCAGCCGCGCCGCTTTGGACCACACCAGGTCGGTCAGCCACTTCGTGGAATTGGTGTCGCGGCGAATTTTCAAATTGGCTGGCCCAACCATATCGGCGAGAATCACAGCCTTCACTTTCTTAAGCTCCCCCGAGATCGCTAGCTTCGCTGCTAATTCCCGGCTGCCGTAGGTGCTATCGGTGTCACTCCACGCGACAAACGCTTCTTCGCCGTCGAGAAATGTGATCCACACGGCCAGCGGCTGCTTGCGCCCGCAGAGAAGTCGCGCCATCTCAAGCATCAGGCCGGTCGACGACCCGCCGTCCACGGCGCCCACAAAGTTCGCCTGGCGAAGCGTGTCGTAATGCGTGAGCAGGAGAATTACGCCCGGACCTTCGCCCGGCACTTTCGCGATGATGTTCTTCATCGCCACGCTGCCGATCGGAGTCGCCGAATGGAAATCGTCTTCCTCGACTGCGCAGCCGAACGAATCGAGTTGCTCGCGAATATATTTCTGCGTCTGATGAAGGGCGTCGGAATCCGGCGGGCGCGGTCCGAAGCTGACGAGCTTCTCCGTCTGCGCGAAAGCCTTCTGGCCGTCGAAACCACCCGTTGCCGAAGCGGGCGGCGCCACTTCACCTGGCGCCCTCGTTGTCGCCGCTTCGGCTCTCGTCGAGGGGGAAGCCGCGGTTGTCTTCGCCGCCTCCCCGCCGCATCCGGAGCCGGCGCAAAGCAACACTGCGCCGAGTCCCAGGGCCAGCATTCCGCCGTTCACGTCAGCGAACTCCTTCCCCAGCCACGGTCCGCAAACGGCGTCGCCGCTCGACCATGTAGGAGACGCCGATGCCCACGAAGTAGAGCAGCACCATCGGCGCCATGAACACAAGCATCGTTGTAGCGTCCGGGGTGGGCGTCACGATTGCCGCAATAATCGTGATGATCAGGATCGCATAGCGAATATTCGCCCACAGAAATTTCGGCGTCACGATTCCGAACAGCGACAGGAAGAAAATCAACACTGGCAATTCGAAAATTGCACCCAGCCCCAGCAAGACCACAAGAATGAAGTCGAAATACTCGTTGATGCTCACCAGCGGCTTAAACGGCCCGTTGAATCCAATCAGGAATCTCAGCACGTACGGCAGCATGACGAAATAGCCAAACGCGATACCGCAGAGAAAAAGCAGCGTACCGGAGAAAATAAACACCACAGCGGCGCGGCGCTCGTTGCGGTAAAGCCCCGGCGCGATGAACAGCCATACTTGGTACAGGACCACCGGCGAAGCAATCACGATCCCCAGGTATAGCCCGAGCGTGATCAGCAGATTGATTACTCCGGTGGGGCTCGTGTACACCAGCTTTTCTTCCAGGTGAGCGTCGCGCAGCGCCGCCAGCATCGGCCGCGCGATAATGTCGAACACCCGCTGGGCAACGAAGAATCCGAGCACCATTCCCGCGGCAATCGCCACCACCGAATACAGCAGCCGTTTGCGCAGCTCCACCAGGTGCTCGAAGAACGACATCTTGCCTTCGCCGTTCTCCTGATCGCGCGACGATGTTTTTGGATCAGACTGGCTTGGGGTCACCATCTGCGGCCTTCTCGGAATTGGGTGCTGTCAAGCGTTCGTCGTTGGCCACGGTGGCCTCGGGGGCGCCCGCCGGCGGCAATGCGGACTGCAGGGACGCGAGCTGCGGTTGTGTTTCAGGAACTTGCACGTTCCCGGGACTCAAAATCGAATGGCTCTCGGGCAGCCTCGCCGCCTCCCGCGTGTGCGCGTCCAGTTCTCGCGCCTCACGCTCGAGCTCCCGCATGTGGTCGTCAAACGTGGACCGCAGATCGCCGGTGGCTTTCCGGATTTCGGCCATCACGCGCCCCAGGGTGCGCGCGAGCTCAGGCAGCTTTTCCGGCCCGAAGACGACCAGCGCCACGACGAAAATGATGATCAGGTGCGGGATGCTGAGTATGCCCACGCGCGTGCCCTCTTCGGCATCATAAGAGACGCCGCTAGGCCTGTCAAACTCGCGAAACTTGATGCTATACTTTTGCCTGATAGAGGGAAGCGAGGGCCGCATGGATTCTTCGAAGCGTGGAATTGCTCTACTCGTCGCGGTCCTGGTCATCTCCGCGATTCTGGGTGGTCTTTATGGGCCCTCGGTCCGCGCCACCGCTGCCGATGCCGGCGACGTCCAGCAAACCGTCAAGAATTTCTCGCACGTCCTGGCCATCGTCCAGCAAGAATACGCTGAGCCCGTGGATACCGATAAGGCCATTTACAACGGCGCGATCCCCGGCATGCTTCGTGTTCTGGACCCGCACTCGAATTTCTTTGACCCGCGCCAATATTCCCTGCTCAAGGAGGAGCAGCACGGCAGGTATTTCGGCGTTGGCATGATCGTCGCGCCACGCGACACTCGCACGGTGGTCGTCTCGCCCTTCTTCGGTTCCCCCGCGTTCAAGGCGGGCATTCGGCCCGGGGACGTCATTCTGAAAGTGGACGGCAAGTCTTGCGACGGACTCTCGACTTCACAGGTGGCCGATCTTTTGAAGGGACAGAAAGGCACTGAGGTCCACATCTCGCTCAGCCGCGAGGGCTGGGACGGTCCCATTGAAGTCGCCGTTATTCGCGATGAAATTCCACGCCCCGGCGTCGAGTTCTACACGATGGTTCGCCCCGGGGTCGGCTACATCAAGATTTCGTCGTTCAATGAGACTACCGGTCGCGAGCTCGCCGAAGCTCTGCATGAGCTTGACGCCAAGCATCTCAGCGGAATCGTCCTCGACCTTCGGGGCAACCCGGGCGGGTTGCTGAACGAAGCCGTCACGGTGTCCGACGCGTTCCTCGACAAGAATCAGTTAGTGGTTTCCTACCGCGGCCGTTCGATGCCGGAGCGGCGCTTTTTCGCCGTTCGCGGAAATGGCGGCTTGAATGTTCCCGTCGTCGTTCTGATCAACGGCCAGAGCGCTTCCGCTTCCGAAATCGTCGCCGGCGCGCTGCAGGACCACGACCGCGCGCTCGTCGTCGGCGAAACCAGTTTCGGCAAGGGACTCGTGCAGACCCAATTTCCTTTGAGCGACAACACCGCGCTGCTGCTCACCACGTTCCGTTATTTCACGCCCACCGGCCGACTCATCCAGCGCGACTACAAGAACGTCTCTCTCTACGACTATCACTACAATCCTCACCCGCCGAATCGGCCCGAAACGAAGCAGACCGACGGCGGACGTCAAGTCCTCGGCGGCGGCGGAATCACGCCCGACGTCACTTTTCCCGAGCCGAAGCTCAACACCTTCCAGCAGCTCCTTCTCAATCGCAGTGTTCTGTTTCCGTTTGCGAACGGCGTCGGTGACTTTACTCGCTTTTATCTTGGCGAGCGCCCCAACATCACTGGAGATTTTGAAGTGGATGATGCAGTGATGCACCAGTTCCGGCTCTTCCTCGAAAAATCAAGCATTCGGTACACCGAACCCGAGATTCAGCAAAATTTGAGCTGGCTCAAGTGGACTATCAGGCGCGAGGTCTTTACTTCCCTCTTCGGTCTCACCGATGGCTACAAAGTTGACATCGAGCAGGACCCTCAGGTCCTCAAGGCCATCGAATTGCTCCCCCAAGCCAAGGCGCTCTACGAAAACGCTCGGAAGATCATCGCCGAGCGCCAATCCGCGCCGCCTGCTCGCCCTTAGAACGTCAGGCCTCCCTCTGCCTTTGGTAACGATGGTCGTTCAAATACGTCTAAAGCTCTAGGCCAGCGAAACCAGCAGTGTACTTGGCCCTGCGGGAACGCCGCAGCGCATCGAAACACTGAGCTGGCGGCGCGCCAGCTTGGCTTGGCTCTTGTGCTATAGTTTGAAGAGCGCGAAGAAAGCGGGGGAACATGGAATCTTCGAAACGCGGTCTGGTTCTGTTGGCGGCAGTTCTGGCGATTTCAGCCATCCTGGGCGGGCTCTACGGTCCATCCGTGCGCGCCACAAGCACGGCAACCAACGCCACGGACCTCCAGCAGACGGTGCGCGATTTCTCCCGCGTGCTCGCCGTCGTGCAGCAGAACTACGCCGAGGCCGTTGACGCCGACAAAGTCATTTACGACGGGGCCATTCCCGGCATGCTCCGCGCTCTGGATCCGCACTCCAATTTCTTCGACCCCAAGCAATATGCTCTCCTGAAAGAAGAAGAGCAGGGCAAGTATTACGGTGTAGGCATGACCATCGCGTCGCGCGATAACCAGACTGTGGTCGTCGCGCCATTCGTCGGCTCGCCCGCCTACAAGGCTGGCATCCGCCCGGGCGACATCATCCAGAAGGTGGATGGAAAATCCTGCGAGGCCCTCACCACTGATGAAGTCGCGCACATGCTCAAAGGCGAGAAAGGCACAGTTGTTCACATCGCGCTCGGCCGCGAGGGTTGGGACAAACCGATCGAAGTCTCCGTCACGCGCGATGAAATCCAGCGCCCCGGAATTGATTTCTACACCTTGCTTCGCCCGGGCATCGGCTACATCCGCATCTCGTCTTTCCTCGACGAAGCATTGGATCGCGAGCTGGCCGATGCGGTCAAGCAGCTCGACCTCTCCCACCTGGATGGGATTGTCCTCGACTTGCGCGGCAATACCGGCGGGCTGCTTAACGAAGCTGTTTCAGTTTCCATCGTGTTCCTGAATAAGAACGAGCTGGTCGTCTCTCATCGCGGACGTCTTTCCCCCGAACGGCGCTATTACGCCGTCCGAGGCAGCGGAGGGAATCAGGTCCCAGTCGTCGTCCTCGTCAATGGCCAGACCGCTTCTGCTTCGGAAATCGTCGCCGGAGCGATTCAGGACCATGATCGCGGCTTGATCCTCGGCGAGAACACCTTCGGCAAAGGATTGGTGCAGTCTTCCTTCCCACTGACCGAAGACACCGCGCTATGGCTGACCACGGCGAAGTACTACACGCCCAGTGGCCGCCTGATCCAGCGCGATTACAAGGGCATCTCCCTCTACGACTATCTCTACAGCCCTCACCCGCCCAAAAACCCGGAGGTCAAGCTCACCGATAGCGGCCGTCAGGTTTTCGGCGGAGGCGGCATCACACCGGATGTTCTTTTCCCCGCCGCTAAACTTGATTCGTTCCAGCAGACGCTGCTGCGTCGCGGCGTGCTCTATCCGACGCAACAGGGCGTTGGCGATTTCACACGCTTCTACCTCGGACAGAAGGGGGAGGTCACGAAGGAGTTTGCTGTCACCGATGCGGTGATGCAGGAATTTCGGCGCTATCTCGACAAGCAACAGATCCGCTACACCGAGCCGTTGATTCTGAACGATCTCGCTTGGATTCAAGGCAAGATCAAACGCGAAGTGATTACCTCACTCTTCGGCCTCGATGAAGGATACAAAGTTGCTCTTCAGGCGGACCCGGAGATTCAAAAAGCCGTCGACTTGATCCCGCAGGCGAAAGCGCTCTACGAGAACGCGCGCAAGGTCATCGCTGATCGCCAGGCAGCCCAAGCCATCCGCCCATAGGAACTCTCGCGGAGAGCGCGCTCAGATCCCAGCTTTTGATTGGATTTTTCAGTCGAATCGCAAGTCAACTTGGGCCAAGCGGGGCTTTGGGTTGCGGCTATCGAAGGGACTTCCCGTTGCAGCGATCGAGCTTGCACTGATCCGCAGGAACAGCCTTTTTGCAAATGTCGCCACAATCGCACGGTGGGTGCGCACCATCTTGTTGTTGGGGTGAACTTGCTCGAGCCCGTGCGGGTGCCGGCTTGGGCCGGTTGTAGGACATCGTGGTGAACAACCCGGCAATGACCGTCCAAACAAAAACATAAAGTCTCATCGGGCAACCTCCGCTGGCACAGAAACCTTCCTGCGACGTACCCTCAGAGACTTTCTGTTCCTTCGGGTTGCGGAGGACCCGCCACTAGTACTGCAGTTTTTCTGCCAAGCTCTAGATTCTGCTTAGTCATTCTCCGGCAACGACTTGCGGGCCGACAGAAACCCCTCCAGTCAAAGCATGGGAAAGCATTTGCACATCTACGGAAACACCTGTCGAAGTTGTGCATCAACTCTTACATCAGAACCTCACTGCGACAATAGGTGTCCTGCCGGCAGCATCACTACTCTTTGCTTCTTTGTCGCAGTGGCGACTTCGGTTTAGGGAAGGGGGTGCAGGGGGCTCCAGAAGAGATTGGTGGACGTGGGGGGGCTCGAACCCCCGGCCTCGGCGTTGCGAACGCCGCGCTCTCCCAACTGAGCTACACGCCCACCGGCGTGATCACCATTTTAGCAGACGCGAGACAGTGCGCCAACGCCTGGGTCTGGGCAGTCCGTGATCAGCGGCCGGACGTTTCGCCCGTGTGAATGGCCTGTAACGCACGGTGCCACGCTTCTTCATACTTGTAACCGCAGCCGGTGTTGAATAACACCACAGATTCTTCGGGCTTAAGCCAGCCATCGGCGCGCAATTTCCGCGCAGCGACGACCGTGGCAGCCCCTTCCGGCGCTGCGAAAATCCCTTCGAGCGACGCCAGTTCCCTCCCCGCCGCGAGCATTTCTTCGTCCGTAGCCGAGACCGCCGCGCCTTGGCTCGCGCGCAGATCGGCGAGGATGATGAAATCACCCAGCGCTTTCGGCACTCGCAGGCCGGACGCAATCGTCGCCGCGTTCTGCCAAAATTCCGAACTTTCGCCCTTCTTCCTGAAAGCTTCGACAATCGGCGCGCAGCCCGCTGCTTGCACGCAGATCATTCGCGGCCGTTCGGCGCCGATCCAGCCCATCCCCGCCATTTCTTCAAATGCTTTCCACATGCCAATGAGGCCGACCCCTCCTCCGGTCGGATAAATGATCACGTCCGGGAGCTGGCCGCCAAACTGTTCCCACAGCTCGTAGCCCATCGTTTTCTTGCCTTCGATGCGATACGGCTCCTTGAGCGTCGACACTTCGAACCAGCCTTCGCGCTGCTTGTGTTCGGCGACGTATCTCCCGCAGTCGGAAATCAGGCCGTTGAGTTTGCGCACGTCGGCGCCGAACGCTTCGCATTCCATGATGTTCGCCGCGGGCGTGTCGGCAGGCATGACGATCACGCAGGGAATTCCCGCCTGGGCGGCATAGGCCGCAAGCGCTCCACCGGCATTGCCGGCAGTGGGAATAGCGAGCGTTTTGGCGCCCAATTCCTTCGCGCGCGTTACGGCGGCAGCAAGGCCCCGAGCCTTGAACGAGCCTGTTGGATTGAGTCCTTCGTCTTTGACGTAGAGCGAATGCAGGCCAATCCGCTCGCCGATGCGGCGGGTATGGACGAGCGGCGTCATCCCTTCGCCGAGCGAGATGGGGTGGTCACTGGGAAGAACTTCCTCGTAACGCCACATGTTCGCGGGACGCGAGCGGGTGCGTTCCAGATTCAGCGTTCGCGCGGCCTTTTTCAGATCATAGCGTGCGAGAAGGGGGCCGCCGCAATCGCAGAGATTCTGCAGTTGCGTATGCGGATGCGCCTTCTGACAGCGGGAACATTCCAGATGGGTAATCGTCGTCGGCATGAGGGGGCGATCTTAGCACAGCGAATTCCATGCGCGGATGGCGTTGAGCTAAGTGGAGAAAGGGCCAGCCACACACGTACTCGAAATGAGTCAGATCCTTCGGAAGGGCGAGGGACACGGTAGAATAAGATGATGGCCATACGGATGATTGCGATGGATATTGACGGGACGCTGCTGGACAGCCGGCATCAGGTTCCGGCGGCGAATCTCGACGCGATTGCCGAGGCGGCGGCGCGCGGGATCGAAATTGTGTTCGTCACCGGAAGGCGCTTCGACTTCGCCCATCCGATCGCGGAGCGATTGCCGTGCGACCTGGCGATGATCGTGAGCAACGGAGCAATAATCAAGTCAAAGTCGGGCGCGACACATTTGCAGCACCTACTTCCACGAGAGATCGCGCGGCGGGTCTTGGACGCAACGACGAAGTTCCGCAGCGGGGCTGCCGTGGTGTTTAATCGACCGCGCGAGAATCAGGTAGTTTTCGAGCGAATTGACTGGGATGATCCCGGGCGGCGCGGCTATTTCGAGCGCAACCGCGCATTCTTGGCGGAAGTATCGCCGCTCGAATCGTGCCTGGATGTCGATCCCATCGAGGTGATGTTCACGGGCCCGGTGGAGCCGATGCGGGAGGCGCTCGCCACTCTGCGCGGAATTCCGGAGGCTCCGCAGTTCGCCCTCGCGCTCACCGAATACGAAGACCGCGATTTTTCGATCCTCGACGTGATCCGAGAGGGCTGCTCGAAAGGCGCGGCGCTGGCCGAATGGGCACGGCGGAGGGGCGTCGGGCGCGAGGACGTGATGGCCGTCGGCGATAATTGGAATGATCGGGAGATGTTGGAATTCGCCGGGCTGCCGGTGGTGATGGGAAACAGCGTGCCCGAGTTGAAGGCGCTGGGATGGGCCGTTACGCTCTCGAACGATGAGGGCGGCCTCGCGGCGGCAATCCGGAAGTACGCGCTGGCATGAAAAGCGGCAGCGTTTCGAACAAGTGGCGCTTTTGACGTGCGAAGGCTGGCGGCCGAAGAGTGTGATGAAGCAGCTTGTGTTGATTCTCGCCGCGGGATTGATCGGCGCGCCGGTAGCGCGCGCCGATTACGCGGTGCTACGCTCGGGCGTGCGGCTTCACATCACCGGATGCGAGCGCGCGGGAAACGTGGTGCGTCTGACGATTGACGGCGGCAAGGTCGAGATCGCCGCGGCGGATATTCTCTCGATCGAGCCGGAAGAACTGTTCGAGACTCCTCCGGCAACACCACCCGCCGCGGCAGACCCGTACGTCAAATTCATTCGCGACGCCGCGCAGAAGCACGGCGTGGACGAGGCGTTGATTACGAGCGTTATCGCCGCGGAATCCAATTTTAATCCGCGCGCAGTTTCGCGGCGGCAGGCGCTGGGCCTGATGCAGTTGCTGCCACAGACGGCGGCGCGGTATTCGGTGACGGATATCTTCGACCCAGCGCAGAACATTGACGCGGGCACGCAATATCTGAAGGAACTACTCGAGCAATATCACGGAAATCTCGCACTGGCGCTTGCGGCGTACAATGCCGGGCCGGAGCGCGTGGGGCAATTTCGCGGCGTGCCGCCGTATCGCGAGACCCGCGCCTACGTGACGCGCGTGACGAAGTCGCTGGCCAACCTGAAGAGTCCGCCGCGCCAAACACCAAAGATCGAAACTTCGCAGCGCTCATCAGGGGCGCGCGATCAACGAAACCTTCCCCACCCGGCAAGGCCGCACACGACCGATGCGCAAAAAAGTGCGGTGGCACGCGAAGCCCCCCGCGCCGCAAACCCCACCGGGCGGTAGACTCGCCCGCTCATTGAGAGCCGCCATTCGCAAATCGAGATTCGGACGTCACACAGAACGCAAAGAACACGGCAGATGCAACCGGTGACCACGTGCCCTGAATGGGGTTGGGCTATTTGGGATTCTGCGGCTGTTGCGGATTCTGCGTCTGGCCGGATGGAGTAATAGGCTTGCCGGGCGTGGTGCCAGTTTGGCCCTGTATCGTGGCCTCGGCAAGCGGATTCCAGATGAACTCCCACTGATGATAGGTCTTGCCCTTCTTGTAGATCTTGACCGAGCGCTTGTCGGCGCTTCCACCCACACCGATGATGCTGCCGCCGATAACCTCACCGCCGATTGAAAAGCCGGGCTGCTGGCCTCCCCCGAGGGGATTCTGCTGTCCAATTCCCTGGTCACTCTGGCCAGATGCATTCTGCGGCGGCTGTCCGCCTTGCCCGGCGGGTGGTGACGGCTGATTGGGATTGGCGGTTTGGCCGGACCCTGTCTGTTGTCCTTGTTGCTGTCCGCCGGAGTTGGAGTCATCTGTTCCATCGCCAGTAGGGTTGCCGGGCTGGCCAGTCAGGGGATTCAAAGGCGTAACACCAAGCGCTTTGGCCGCGGTATCGCCAAACTGCTGAACGGCATTCATTTGCGCGAGTGAGGTGTATCGAACGCTGTTGACCAACTGTCCCGCCGGGGTCACATAGATCAAACGCCATTTGCCATCGGAAGAGGTCGGATTCTTATAGGCTTGGCGCATGAAGCGAATGCCATTCGCGTTCTTGGTGAGATCGTCCATGGTCTGGGGGAAGCGGCCGAGTTTGTGATAGTAGAGCCGGACGCCGCGTTCGTATTGCTCGCCGCGCCAGATCATCTCATCCTCGCGCTGGCGTCTCCCCTGGGTGATCCAATTCAAGCTGACCGTCGCTGCGCCAATGATCATCACAGCCGCCATGAAAATGACCATGAGGAGCGCATAGCCGCGTTCGGATTGAGCGCTGGCGCCGCGGCGCGAATGCGCACGGATGGCTGGGCTGCTGGTGAGATGAGGGCGAATTGCAACGTTGCATTTCATGATGGCGGCGAAGTCGGCATGTCCAGCGTAAGCGTGACGTGCCGGCCCGACGAAACTTCCTCCATCTCAATCGTGTTATTCCCTATTTTAACCACTCGAAACCGGTTGAGCAACAACTCGCCTTCGGCTACGACGAAAACATCATCTCCGTTGGTGAAGAAAGCCTGCCGCTTGCCGGTCTGGGGGCTCATGGCGAAACCGAAAAACGTAGCTGGGATTTCGACCGGAGGCGGCCCCGATGGGGTGGGGGGAAGTGCCGGCCCTGGCGGATGATCGCCTGATGGATGACCTGGCACGATGGGCGGAGGAGCTTCCGCGCTGAAAATGTTGCGCCGTATGCCGCCATACTCCTGCTTGTGAATGCGGTCGAGCAGATCGAGACGGATGGCAGGATCCTGGACATTGAGCGGCTGAAATTTCAATCCCGCGGACGAAACGCCGGAGATTTCGGGGCCATGGCTGCGAGTGATGAGCACCACGAGGAGTAGGATCACCAGGAGCGCGATCAGGAGGTACAGTCGATTGCGATTGATG
Source organism: Terriglobia bacterium (assembly GCA_041496565.1). Lineage (GTDB taxonomy): Bacteria > Acidobacteriota > Terriglobia > Acidiferrales > UBA7541 > JBGPTK01. The sequence goes on from JBGQEW010000030.1 coordinate 14,440, forward strand.
GCCGCCATGTGTCCGCTTCCCGGCTACGACCGGAAATATGTCCTCAAGGTCAAATTCAATTTGATCGAGCCGGAAGTGGCAGAGGCCAGCGACAGGGTGTCAAGCAGGTAGAAATTCTTCGAACGCTCGAGACCGTTGATGAACTGAATCAAGCTCGGATAATCGCCTTCTACCGCCGCTCGGATTTGAACCTCAGTGACACCGCGATTCTTGACGATTTGCTGTTCGAATTGCACGCCAGTTGTCTTCAATCCAGAATGGGCCGCGAGGTCCCCAAGATCGGCAACGACGGCCGAGTAGCCGGTAGAGGCGGTCAGCAATTCATCGGTATAGAAACGATCGCTTTCGCCGCGGACCGCGGGGAGATGGGCGCGAATCGCATCGGCGCGCTCCACGTCCTTTTGGAGAAGGACCAGTTCGCCCGCGAGCAGATGCGCCTGCTGGGCCTGCTGCTGAGCGTCTGCCAGCCCGGCGCGCCAGTCCACGACCACCAGAGCGAGATCGAGGACGAGTAGAACCCCAAGTCCCCAGCGCACCCATTTCTTCCAGCCTTTGGAGTCGAGAGTCATTGTTCAGCCGCCGTCACGTTGTCGAGTACCAAGCCACGAGTTCGAGCACGACCTGATCCGTCGAACTTTGGCGCGCCGGATGCTGCTCCTGCGTCACCTGGATTCCAGAAAAGACTTTTGAGGTTTCGAGCGCCTTCAGGAATTTCAATTTAGCCTCGTCGCTCGCGGCGCCGACGAGGAGCGTGATCTCCACCCTGCCGTTCTTCATTTTCGGAGAAAGACTGACGACGCGAACGCCCCCGGGCAGAATCTGTTCGAGGTCCATGAAAACTTTTGTCCACGGAAAGCTGCGCTGTTCAATGAGCGCATTGAGAAACGCAGCGCGATCGGTAGCCTCCTTCGTCTGCGCATTTTGGAAATACGCACGCAGAGATGCCTGTTGCTGCTCAAGGGATTCGATCCGCTTTCCGAGAGATGCAATTTCGATGCGAAGCTCACGGTTCGAGCGCCAGGTGCGGAATGTGTGCAGGGAGAGCAGCACGAAGGCCGCCAGTCCAACCACGCCGATCGCGCCGGCGCCGGTAAGAAAACGCCGGTTGTTCTCCAGCGGGACCGTCGCGAGATTCAGGCGAATCTTCATTGATGGGATCCCATCCTAGGCGCCATGGTTCAGCGTCCAACCCACAAGCCCCTCGAGCTGTTGATTCACCAGGGACATGATGTGGCCCGGCAGCTCGCTGCCCGCCGCTCCGAACGCGATCGGAAGCGCGGTGCAGCCAAGCTCATTGCCCACAGCCTCGCGAAATTCACCGAGGCGTTCACCGAACCCCGCCAGGCGAACGCGCGCGACGGTACCGCCCCAGGTGTCTTGGAAATAGGCCACGGCCGGGAAAATCTCATCGAGCAGCGTTTGGGTGGCAAGCTGCGCGGCGCCGACGGACAATTCGGTGGTGCGATAAACGCAAATCGTGCTGCCGAGAACGATCGCCGTAGTCAGGCTGTTGCCGGCAAATCGCGCAAGAAGCGTGGCGCCCGGCTCATCCAAGAGGGGCAGCGTTGCCAAAGTGGAGCTGAGGACCACGCCGACGGGCATGCCAGCGCCTTCGACAACGGCTTCGTATTCCCGCAGAATTTCCTGGCGCGCCAGGCCCGCCAGAATTTCGAGGCTGCCCGACCGGCCCGTCTGCCGCATCCACGAGACGGAAGTGCCTTCGACGTCGAACGGAACGCTTTTCTTCAGGCGCCAGCGGAGCAGAGGGATGGCCTCATCGGCGCGTCGGGGAAAACTCTCGAACGGTAAGATGAATACGCGCACAGCCGAGTCGGGCACGAGCAGAGCGACGTGCTGTGCGCGCCCCGGAACGCGACTGAACACTCGGCGAAGCGCGGAGCGAACGACCTCGCCGTTGCTGATATTGGCTTCAACCGGCGAAGGCAAGATCGCGCCTTCGGGCAAAGCTTCGACGCCGTACTCGTCGAGATTGAAAGAGCCGCGGCCCCAGCGGGCCGCAGCCACGTGGCTGGTGGCAATCTCACAAACGACTGTGGGATGCGGCATCGCATCAAGCCAAGCCGTTAAGCGGCGCAACGGACCTTTGTTCAGGGAGTGCGCGCCGAGGCTTTCCACGCTAGTCAAGGAACGTCACCTTATTGATCTCGCGCAGCGTGGTGATGCCGGCGCGTACTTTTGCCAGCCCGGAATCGCGAAGAAACGACATGCCTTCTTCGCGCGCAACTCGCTTGATCTCCGACGTGGGACGACGATTGATGATCATCTCACGAATGCGGTCGGAGAGATCGAGCAGCTCTGAAATGGCGGTGCGTCCGCGATAACCCGTGCCCGAACATTCCAGACATCCCACGCCTTCATAAATGGGAACTTTGCCCCAAGTGGCGGGGTCGAGGCCGGACTCGCGGAGCGACTCCTCCGAGAAGGGTGCCTTGCGCTTGCAGTTCTCGCAGATCACGCGGACCAGCCGCTGCGCCAGGATGCAATTCAGAGCGGAAACGAAATTGTAGGGCTCGACTCCCATGTTGATGAACCGGCCGATGACGTCGGTGACGTTGTTGGCGTGGACAGTGGTGAACACCAGATGGCCGGTGAGGGCCGACTGGATGGCAATCTGCGCCGTTTCCTGGTCGCGGATTTCGCCGACCATGATCTTGTCCGGGTCGTGGCGCAGGATGGAGCGAAGGCCGCGAGCGAAGGTGAGGCCTTTTTTCTCGTTCACGGGAATCTGCGTGATTCCGCGAACCTGATATTCGACCGGATCTTCAATCGTGATGATCTTGTCCTCGTCCGTCTTGATCTCGTTGATGGCGGCATAAAGCGTGGTCGTCTTGCCGGAGCCGGTCGGCCCGGTGACGAGGACCATGCCGTAGGGCTCGCGAATGTAGCGTCGGAACTTGCGCATCTCATCTTCCTCGAAGCCGACGACGTCGAGGGTGAGGTTGCGAAATTTTTCGCTGAGGGTTTCCTTGTCGAGGACGCGGAGCACGGCGTCTTCCCCGTGAATGGAAGGCATGATGGACACACGGAAGTCCACGAACCGGCCCTTGTAGCGAACGCGGAAGCGGCCATCCTGGGGAACGCGGCGCTCGGCGATATCGAGTTCGCTCATGACTTTGATGCGCGACAGGATGGTGTTGTGCCACTCCTTGGCAAGGGGCTGCATGGCGTACTGGAGGATGCCGTCAATCCGGTATTTCACGGCCACTTCGTTGCTGCGCGTTTCGATGTGAATGTCACTGGCGCGTCGTTCGAGAGCGGTAAAGATGACCGTATCCACCAGGCGCACGACCGGATTAACGCCGGTGTCGCGCGTGAGCCGGTCCATCGAAATGTTTTCGTCGCCTTCATCTTCGCTGACAACCTGCAGCGTAAAGCCTTCGGTGGCTTGGTCCAGGACGCGCTGCGATTGTTCCGTGCGCTTGAGCAAGTCGCTGATCTGCGACCCGGTGGCCACCTGTATGACCAGCTTCTTACCGAGCAGGAGCGCGAGTTCGTCGGTCCGCAGCAACTGACTGGGATCGGCGACTACGATGACGAGCGAGTTGTCATGCGCTTCGAGGGGAACAAAGTTGTAGCGGAACATCAGCTCGGCTGGGATGCTGTGGAATAGTTCCGGATCGATGCGCTGCTCCCGGAGATCGATGAAAGGGCAGCGATACCGGTCGGCGAGCCGGCGCGTCTGTTCGTGCTCCTCAGCTTCGTTTATGGCGCTTTCGGGATTGACGTTGCGGTTGGGGGTCGACATGGCTGGTTATCCCGAGGCTCCCATGTTGAGGGAGAACATCGGCAGGTAGAGAGAGATGAGGATGAAAGCAACGATAAAAGCCATGACGATCAGTATCGCCGGTTCCACCCAGGTTAGGATGTTGGTCAGCCGAAGGTTGACCTCCTCCTCGTAAAATTCCGCGACGCTCGAAAGCATGGCCGCGAGTGCGCCCGAAGCCTCGCCGACTTCGATCATTTCGAGTGCGAGAGACGGAATCAGGCCGGACGCGCGCAATCCGGAGGAGAGCGATTGTCCTTCCCGAACACGTTCGGCAGCCTGGCGAACCGATGAGGAGATTAAACGGCTGCCGAGCGAATCGGAAGCCGTCTCGAGCGCGGAAACAAGCGGCGTGCCGCCCGCAAGCAGCGTCGAAAGCGTCCGGACAAACTGGGCCACCTGCGCCTTGACCCAAATGTCGCCCACGAGCGGCAGGCGCGGCTTCAGCCGATCCATGGTGAGAGAGCCCTGCGCTGTGCGCAACCAAAGGACGAGGAGCACGATCAGCCCAAAGAATGCCCCAACGAGATAAAAAATATATTGGCGAATCGGGAGCGACACGGCCAGGACGAACTCGGTGAGAGGAGGCAATTTTGTGCCGAGCTGTGAATAGAGCTCCGCAAACTTCGGAATCGCAAACGTGACGAGATAGGCAAGAACCACAGTCACGGCGCAGACGAGGATCGAGGGATAAATCAGAATCGTTCGCAAGCGGTTGCGAAAGCCCGTGCTGATGCGCTGATAAGCGATGTAATGCTCGAGCACGCCCGTCAGATTGCCGCTCTTCTCTCCGGCCATGATCGAGGTGCAATAGACGCCGGGGAATATTCCTTGAGCGATGATAGCCTCCGAAAGCAGCGCGCCATCGCGGACCCGCTGGCGAACCTCCGTCAAAATCGGGCGAAGTCGAACGGCCGCGGCGCGCTCGGCGAGCAAATCGAGAGCAGTGAGGATGGGCAATCCGGCCTTGATCAGGGTATTGAACTGCTGATTGAAAATCAGGAAGTCAGTGGGGCGGAGGGCCTTCGAGCCGCCCGAGCCATTGAGCTGTGCGAAGATTCCACCCTGCGTGCGAACCGAGAAGACGTACAAACCCCGCTCGGCGAGCTTCTGCCTCGCTTCGGCCTCGGACTTGGCTGTCTCCACCTGTTGAGCGATGTGACCGGTGGAGTCGGCTACCTTGCAGACAAATTCCGCCATGGAGAGATGGACGCCCACAACCTCTGGGGCATACCCGTTTGGAGTGTAGCATCAAGCCCGGTGACGCAAAAGGACCCCACATAGAGAAGTGCCTCGGAGTGTACCCATCTGGTCAGGAAGTAAGTTGATTTGTGACTGTCAGTTCGGCGGAATTCGAGGGCTGGTATTCGCATGGCCCTAAAAAGGCGAATGCCGGTGACATCCCCTGAAACCGGGGCCAACAGACTCAACCGCCATGCTCAGCCGTATCCGCTTGACAGGAAGGTGTGACTGCCATAAGGTTTGCCGCGCAGGCAGGCAAAATTGGAATCCTAGTCTTCGCATCGGAATCGTTCAACCGGTGGCGCTGGCCCCTGCCACCAATCCACCAATTAGGAGGCACCATGCGTAAGAATTTTCTCTCTGCAATGGCTGTTCTCGCTTTGCTCCTGCTCTGCGGGATGCCAACGCGAGCGCAGGAGATGAATCAAAAGTCACCCATCTATACGTACGTTTCCGAGTGGTCGATCCCGCGCGCCCAGTGGCCTGAAATGGAAAAACAGCAAGCGCCGACGGCCACGCTCGACAAGCTGGTGGCTGACGGCACCCTGATCGGCTACGGATTCTTTACTACCGCAGCGCACGAGCCCCACGGCCCGACGCACGGCGACTGGATTTCTGGAACGTCGCTGGGCTCGCTCTTCAAGGCCCTCGACGCCATGCGTGCGGCGGGCGGCGGCGCGGCCGCGCCCATCTTCGCCGCCAGCGAATGGCATCGCGACTATGTCATGGTCAGCCGGACGTACAACGCCCATTCCGGATCCTTCACGAATGGAATGCTGCGCGTGATCCAAGTGGACGTGAAGCCGGGCGAAGAAGACAGCTGGAACGATACGGTCCAGCGGTACATCGTGCCGCTCTACGAACAACTCCTCGCCAACGGCACGCTGCACTCCTACCAAGTTGACTTCCAGTGGAACCACACTGATACCACGGGGCGCCGCTATGTGGTGGTTATTGCATCCAGCGCGGATGCGCTCGACAAAGTCACGGCAGCGGCGGGCGAGATGTTCTCCAAAAATCCGGCCATCGGCGCCGCACTTTTGTCTTCGAGTGTGACCGACTCGCGGCGAGATTACCTTGCTTACGTCACCGCGATGAAACACAAATAACGCCAGACGCATGGCAGCCGGAAAACGCGGGAGAACACAGCGGAGCGATTGTGATTCTTCCGCGTTTCCATACTGTCAGTCTTGAGCTGACGAAAACCCTTCCCTGCCAATTTCAGTGTTGGGCTCCCGCGGACGTTAATGAATTGTAC
>JBGQEW010000031.1:0-20688 GCA_041496565.1 Terriglobia bacterium
GTCCGCGCGCGTGTACGCGTGGTGGTCCGCGAAGGCGGCGCGCCCCATGATCTCAGTTCCCCACCGGCGGAGATCCGCGAAAAATGCCGGCGGATTGCCGACGCCGCAGAATGCGAAGGCGCGTTGCGGCAACGTGTCGACCGTCTCGGGCAGCAGGATGCCCGGCTCGAGACGAAACACGCCATCGAGCTCCGCCTGGGCATAATAGATCGGCGCGGGCGTGTGCCGCTGGATTCTGCTTTCGACGGCGGGCGCGTGTTCACTGCGAGTGATCACCACGATGTCCGCTCTCGCCAGCGAGGACAACGGTTCGCGCAGCCGCCCTGCCGGAAGCAGATGCCCTTCCCCAAATGGATTCGTTGCGTCAATCAAGACGACATCCAAATTACGCGCGAGCTGCAAGTGCTGAAATCCATCGTCGAGCACCAACCATTCGACGCCTTCTCGTTCGAGCCTGGTCCCCTGCGTGAAACGGTCGGCTCCGATTCCGATGCGAACTTGCTCGCCGAGCTGCTTCTGCATCACGATGGCTTCATCGCTGGTAATCGCCGATCCCTTTGGCGCCCTTTGCCCTGCCTCTTCAAGGCGATGGCCACGATATCCGCGCGTCAGCACACCCACGCGCTTCCCTTCGCTCGCGAGTTTCCGCGCAATCCAGATCGTCATCGGAGTCTTGCCCGTGCCGCCCACGGTCAAGTTCCCAACGCTGATCACGACACCGTTCAGGCGCTGCTGGCGGCAGATTCCCGTGCGGTAGCACCACGCGCGCAAGCGGACGGCAGCGCCAAACAGGAGCGAGAAGGGCCAAAGGATTGTGCGTAGCGGGGTCATCGAACGCCCTGCCTTGCTTGCAGAATCGCCGCGATCCGCTCGAGCGAGCGCGCCGTTGCCCCGCGATTCGCCTGTACCAGTGCCAGCGCGGCGCGGCCCATCTTCCCGCGCAGGTCATCCTCGCGAATCAGTGATACCCATGCCCCGCCGAGCTGCTCGCCGGTGGCGACCTGGATCGCGGCGCCGGCGTTCAGAAACTGCGCAGCCATATCGCGAAAATTTTCCATCGAAGGGCCGAAGACGGGCGGCTTCGAAAACGAAGCGGGTTCGAGAATGTTGTGTCCGCCGGAGGGCACGAGCGATCCGCCGACGAACACTGCATCTGCCAGGGCGTAAACCCCCGCGAGCTCGCCGATGGAGTCGAGGACCAAGACTTCTGCGTCTTCATTCAGCGCGGCGGTCACGTCCAGCCGGCTGCGGCGCACGACGGTCCAGCCGTCCTCCGCAGCAATTCGCGCCGCGGCGTCGAATCGTTCGGGCTTTCGCGGAGCGAGCACGAGCAAAGCGCGCCGCCACTGCCGCTGCACGATGTCGTAAGCGGCGAGCACCGGCTCCTCTTCGTCGGCGGCCACGCTGCCCGCGACGACCAGCGGCCAGCGCTCCTGCCGATGCACCTGCTCCGCGAGCCACGCGCCAAACGCGCCAACGGCGGGCGGCTCAAGGTCATACTTCACATTGCCCGTCACTTCGACGCGTTCCTCCTCTGCGCCCAACGCGAGCAGGCGGCGCGCGTCGTCCGGGCCCTGGGCGAGAAAGAGCGCCGCCTCGCCAAGGACGCGCGCGATAAACCGGTTGAAGAGACGATTTACCCAGCGATAGCGCCGGAACGAGCGCTCGGAAATTCGGGCATTCGCGAAGATCACCGGCACATCGCGGCGACGCGCCTCACGCAGAAAATTGGGCCAAATCTCCGTTTCGAGGACCACGATCAGCGCCGGATTCACGGCCCTGAAAACCCGCCGAACCGGGCCGTTCCAGTCGAGGGGAAAGTAGAGGATCGCGTCGGCGAATTTCATGCGCTCGCGCGCCAGGCGCTGCCCCGTGGCGGTTGTGGTGGTGACGACAAGCCTGCGCTCCGGATACCTTTGCTTGAGTGCTTGCGCCAGCGGCAGCGCCGCCAGCGCCTCGCCCACCGAGACGGCGTGGACCCAGATGGCTCCAGGCCGCGCCGACGCGTCTGCGGCAATCTCCGGCGGCAGATGGCCCATGCGCTCGCGGAGGCTGTGCAGGTATTTCCCGCGTCGCAAGCCTTGGACAAGGTAATACGGCGCGAGGAAGACCATCCCCGCCGCAGCCAGCACGCTGTAGAGAAAATACATGCGAGGGCGAAGCGCGTCCCAAATCCATGCGGCAACCGGCGCGCAAGCCCGGTATTATAGTGGTAGCGGGCACGCGGCGATACAAGGCAACTTTCGCCCCGGCCCGGCATCTGACCCGCTGGAGCCTATGCGAACTCTTCTCATGGCAGCCGGTTCTTTGCTGATCTTCGCGGGCTCCGCGCTCGGGCAGACCGATCCGGCCACGCTGCCCGCGCACGATTACCATGAAGGATTGCTGATCGCGGCGGACCCATACGTAAGTGCCGCGCGCGCGAAAGAGAAATTCGGCAAGGCAAATCCCGTTCCCGCCGGCATCATGCCGATCGAAGTTTTCTTCCGCAACGAGACCGACACGCCGCTGCGCCTCGACCTTTCGGGGATTCGCCTGGAACTAACGCCTCCGGAGTCCGCGCGGCAGCGCGTCGAACCCCTCGACGCGGCGGAGACAGCCCAACTCATCGTCCACCCCCACGGCGCGCAGACGCCCGAAGCCCGCCGCCTTCCCATCCCCAAGCCGATCCCGCTGCCGAGTAATGACAAGAAAGTGAAGCAAATGATCGAGCTGCTGCAGCCGTTCACACTCGATGCCGATGTGATTCCGCCGCGGGCGACGATTCACGGCTTCCTCTTCTTCGATTTCGACAATAATTTTGATGAGCTGAGACACGCGAGCCTGTATTTCCCGGACATCAAGATGATCCCGTCGAACAAGCCGCTGACCTATTTTGAAGTGGACCTCGCGCCCGCCGCTTCGCGATAGCGCCGCACGGTTTGCTGAATCGGGTGCGCTCGGCTAGAATTGCATTTCACCACAGCGCACGACTCGATGCCCATTCTCGACGATCTGAATCCGCAGCAGCAGGAAGCCGTGCTCGCCACCGAAGGCCCGGTGCTGGTCCTCGCCGGCGCCGGCACGGGCAAGACGCGCGTGATCACGTACCGCGTGGCGCATCTGATCGAACAAGGCGCGGCGCCGTCTTCCATCCTCGCCGTCACGTTCACGAACAAGGCCGCCGATCAGATGAAGCAGCGGATCACCGGCCTGCTGCGCGCGACCGGACGCGACGCTTCTGACCTGTGGATTTCGACGTTTCACTCCTTCTGCGCTCGCTTGCTGCGCCGCGAAGCGCCTCGTCTCGGATTGCCGCGCGACTTTGCCATCTATGACGAGGAAGACCAACTCGCCGCGGTGAAGATGGCCCTCGACAATCTGAAGGTGGACAAGAAAGAGTTCCCGCCGCGCAGCCTGCTCTCCCGCTTCAGCCACGCCAAGAATCACGGCATTTCAGCAGAGCAGATGGCTATGGGGGCCGAACAACGACGCGATCCCAACGCGGCCACGGTGGCGAAACTATTTGCCGAGTACGAACAGATCCTGGGTAATTGCGCGGCTCTCGATTTCGATGATTTGCTCATTCGTGCAGTCGAGCTTCTGCGGGATCATGAGGAAGCTCGGCTTACGTGGAACTCGCGCTTCGCTTATCTGCAAGTGGACGAGTTTCAAGACACGAACCGCCACCAGGAAGAACTGGTGCGTCTGCTCGCCGGGGCGCACAAGAATGTCTGCGTCGTCGGCGACGAAGACCAATCCATCTACAGCTGGCGAGGTGCCCGGCCCGAGAGCTTTGACGATTTTCTGGAACACTTCCCGGAGGCAAAGGTCATCCGCCTCGAGGAAAACTATCGCTCGACGCAGACGATCCTCGATGCAGCGGGGGCCGTCGTGGCGAACAATCGGACGCGTCTTGGGAAGACGCTGCGGGCTACGCGCGATGGGGGCGCAGCCCTGCGCTTTTTCGAGGCGCAAGATGCCCCGGGCGAAGCCGAATTCGTCGCTGCCGAGATCTCACGGCTCTCGCGAGAAAATTCCGAGGCGCACCTTGCCGTGCTCTACCGCACGAATTCCCAATCGCGACCGCTCGAGGAATCGATGCGGCGTATCGGCATCCGTTACCGCCTGGTGGGCGGCTTCAGTTTCTATCAGCGATCAGAAGTGAAGGATGCCCTCGCCTACGTCCGCTTGGTGCTGCATCCGGAGGACGACGTCGCGCTTCTGCGCGTGCTGAACACGCCGCCGCGCGGCCTGGGCGATAAGTCCGTCGCGGCGCTGCGGGCGCAAGCGCAAACGAGCAAGAGTTCGCTCTGGGAGGCGATTGGTGCAGCGAGTGGCCCCGGTGCCGCGCGTTCGAGCGCCGCACTGAAAACGTTTCGGGAGTTGATCGAAAGGCTGCGAGGCGAATGCCTCGAACTGCCTCCGGCCGAGATGATCCGACGGGTGCTCGATCGCACGAACTATCTCGATTGGGTCGAAGAGCAGGACCGCCTGGAGCATTCCTCTCGCGCGGAGAACCTGGCCGAACTCGTCAATGCAGTGGCCGAGGCGGCCGAAAACGGCGAGACGCTCGATGACGTGCTCGACCATGCCGCACTGGTCAGCGATGCGGATGATTACGACGAAGCCGCGCGGGTGACGCTGATGACGCTGCACACCGCCAAGGGCCTTGAATTCGACCACGTTTTTCTGGTCGGCCTCGAGGAGGGTCTCTTCCCGCACAGCCGCTCACTCGATCGCGAGAAAGACATCGAGGAAGAGCGCAGGCTCTGCTACGTTGGGATGACGCGCGCAAAGCAGTCACTCACCCTGACCCGCGCCGTCTATCGCCGCATTTACGGAGAGGAGCGTCTGCGTGCGTCCACGCCCTCGCGCTTCCTCGCTGAGATCCCTGCCGAATTGATCGAGACCGCGCCCGGCTCGCTTGCCGACGCAGGCGAGACGCGCCGTTACGAGCCTGACCCTGATTATCTCGAGTCGCGCTTCGTGCGCCGGCCCGCTCGAACGACGGGACAATCTACAGGACGCGCAACTGGCACATCCGCGACCTCCCATCGATCCGGAGGATCAAACTCGCTGATCGGCACGCGCGTTCGGCATCCCAAGTTCGGCGTAGGCACGATTCTCGCCATCGAAGACGACGGCTCGGACCGCACGCTGACGATCAGTTTCCTCGACTATGGCACGAAGAAGCTGCGCGAGAGCTACGCGCATCTCGAATGGGCCTGACGCCCGTTCGGCTCGCGGAAATGATTTCGCAGCAACGGTTGCGTGCAGGCGGCGGTCAAGGTAGAGTTTGGCGACCTGAGCGAAAGGATGGTGGCAGTTGGACCCACAATTCTTCCGCACCAAGAGCATTGACCAGCTCATCTCCGATGCCGACCGGCCCGAGCGGCGGCTGAGGAGAACTCTCGGCTGGGTGAGCCTGACGGCGCTGGGCGTCGGCGCGATCATCGGGACTGGCATTTTTGTCCTTACCGGCACGGCGGCGGCGGGCGAAGTGGTCCAATACCCTTCGATTTTCAAGGCGCCGCTGCTCGATTTCGTGTTGCACGGCTTCCACGCGGCAGGAGCTCATGGCAGGCCCGGCGCGGGGCCCGCAATCGCCCTTTCGTTCTTCATCGTCGCCATCGTTTGCGGCTTGGCGGGCCTGTGTTACGCCGAGCTCGCCTCGATGATCCCCATCGCGGGCAGCGCGTACACCTACACCTACGCGACGCTCGGCGAGCTGGTCGCCTGGATTATCGGCTGGGACTTGATCCTCGAGTACGCCGTATCCAATATGGCGGTGGCCGTCGGCTTCTCCGCTTACATCAACAGCCTGCTCGATACGTTCGGCATCCAGTTACCCACGGCGATCAGCTCACCCGCGTACTCGCCGGAAACCGGCTGGGCCTTGCACTTTAATCTCGTGGGCTTTGTGATCGTGATGCTGCTGACGGTGCTGTTGGTCATCGGCATCCGTGAATCGGCCGGCGCGAACAACATCCTGGTGGGCATCAAGCTGATCGCCATCGTCGTATTCTGCGTCGCCGCGAGCAAGTACATCAAGCCGGTGAACTATCACCCGTTCATGCCCAACGGCTGGCAGGGAGTGCTGACCGGCGGCGCGATTGTTTTTTTCACGTACATCGGCTTCGATTCCGTCTCCACGGCCGCCGAAGAGTGCAAGAATCCCAAGCGCGATTTGCCGCTCGGAATTCTGGCGTCGCTGTTTATTTGCGCGCTGTTCTACGTCAGCGTGGCGGTGGTGCTGACCGGGATCCAGCACTGGAGCTCGCTGCGCAACGCGGCGCCGGTGGCCAATGCGCTCGAAGCGATTGGGCTGACCGGCACGGAGCGATGGGTAACGGTGGGCGCGCTGATGGGCATGATTTCCTCGCTCCTCGTTTACCAGCTTGGCCAGGCGCGCGTGTGGTTCGCGATGTCGCGGGATGGCTTGCTTCCAGCCGCGTTTTCGCGCGTGCATCCGCGCTTCCGCACCCCGCACACCGCCACGTGGGTTGCCGGATTGTTTGTCGGCATCCCGGCGGGGATTTTCGACATTGGCACGCTGGCCGATCTCTCGAGCATCGGAACTTTGTTCGCCTTCATGTTGGTGTCGTTGGCCGTGCTGATCCTGCGGAAGCGCCAGCCGGACCGCCCTCGATCCTTCCGCGTGCCTTTCACGCCCTGGATCCCGATTGGTTCTGTTGTATTCTGTTTCGTGCTGATGGCCAGCCTGACGGTCGAAAATTGGATTCGTTTCGTTGTTTGGCTCGTGATCGGACTCGTGATCTACCACTTCTACGGCCGCAAGCACAGCGGGCTCGCGACGGGCGCGAAGGAGACTCGCGGATGAGCCTTCGATGGCGCGCCGGCGCGGCTGTGCTGCTCGCCGGGCTGCTCGCGGTCCCGGCTCCCGCTTGGGCGTGGGGGCCAACTGCCGTCCGCTTAATTGCGAACAAGGCGGTGGATACGCTGCCGCAGGAGATACTTCCCTTCTTCGAAGCCAACCGCAATTATCTGGTGCAGCACGTCACCGACCCCTTCGACACGCTGAAGAAAACTCCGAGCGAGCGCCGGAACCAGTTCATCCACCTGGATCACTACGGGCAGTTCCCCTTTACGAGCCTGCCGCGAAATTACAACTCGGCAGTGGCCAAGTTCACCAAGCGTGCGCTGGATACGCAAGGCTTGCTGCCGTGGGAAGTTGGCGTGTACAGTGCGCGGCTGACGGACGCGTTCAAGGCGCACAACTGGGAGGAGGTGCGCACGGCGGCGGCGCAGCTCGCCTTCTACGTGGCCCAATCGCACGACCCCTTCAACACCACCGTGGACGACGACGGCAAGCAATCGAATCAACCTGGCGCCAATGTCCGGTTCGGCACCCACCTGGTGGACCGCTATCAGCTTTTCTTTTTCGTCCACCCGAATGAGGCCACCTACTTCAATGATCCTACCGACCGAGCGTTCGAAATGTGCCTGAGCGCGCATAGCTGGCTCGAAAATGTTCTGCTGGCGGAGCGCCGCGCGCGGCGGGGCATCAATGATTACAACGACGAATATTACGATCACTTCTACAGCCAGGCCGGCGCCGTCCTGATCCGGCAAATTTCCGACGCCGCCACCGACGCCGGTTCCTACTGGCTGACGGCCTGGGTCAACGCGGGCCGTCCGCAACTGCCTTCCCGCTGAGATTGCTGCGCCGATGAATTCGACACCGCAGGAAACTCCAATCGCGGCACTGCCGAAAGCAGAGCTTCATTTGCACCTCGAAGGCTCGATCTCGCCGGCGACGGCGGTTGCAATCGCCGCGCGACACGGGGTTTCGTTTTCGGCCGAGGAAGTGATTTCCCGGTATTCCTACCGCGACTTTGCCGGATTCCTGGAAGCGTTCAAGTGGGTGACTTCGTACCTGCGCGAACCGGCGGATTATGAACTGATCACCGAAGAGCTGGCGAAAGAATTGGTGCGCCAGAACGTCGTCTATGCCGAGGTGACAGTTTCGGCCGGCATCATGCTCCGTCGACAGCAGGAGATCGAAGCAAATTTCGCCGCGATCTGCGAAGCCGCCCAACGTGCTCGCGCGCGCGGGCTGCACCTGCAATGGATCTTTGACGCCACCCGGCAATTCGGAGCTGCAGCGGCGATGGAGGTATCGCGCCGGGCCGTGCAGCTCCAGGCCGGCGGAATTGTTGCACTCGGAATGGGCGGCGATGAGCTATCTTTTCCTGCGTCGGATTTTCGTGGCGTGTATGACATGGCGCGCGGGCAAGGCTTGCGGACGGTCGCTCATGCAGGAGAAGTGGGCGGTCCCGACTCGATCCGTGACGCGATCGAAATCCTGGGCGCCGAGCGCATCGGCCACGGCATCGCTGCGATGCGCGATCGCAGATTGATGGACCTGTTGGCCGAGCGACGAATCCCTCTTGAAAACTGCCCCACCAGCAACGTGTGCACCGGCGCTCTCGCTCGTCAGCTTGGCAAGGCAGAAGCAACCGTCAATGAGCATCCGCTCGCTGAGTTCACTCGACGTGGCGTCCGCGTTGTCCTTTCGACCGATGACCCTGCTATGTTCCACACCCGCCTTCTCGCGGAATATGAAATTGCTACCCGGCTTGGGCTTTCCCCGCGCGACGTTGCGCGGCTGGCGCGCACGAGCTTTGAAGTCTCGTTTCTTCCTCCCGAAGAAAAGCGCTCTTTTCTCCAAGCATTCGATGCCCAGGCGGCGGCTCTTGGACTGATGTGAACTCGAATGGGCGCGTCTTGCTGCCGCCCCTGCTATAATGGCGGGCCATGAAAGCTCACGTTTGGGTGATGCCGAAGCCGACCGTGCTCGATCCGCAGGGGCAAGCGATTCAGCATGCCCTCTCCTCGCTCGGCTACGCGAAGGTCAAGGATGTCCGCCAGGGAAAATTCTTCGTGTTGCAACTCGACGGCCTGTCGCGCGAAGAAGCGCAGAAACAAGTGGAGCGCGTGGCCAGGGAAGTTCTGACAAACCCAGTCATCGAAGAATGCCGCTTCGAAATCGTCGAGTAATCGCGGCCAGCACCGCCCCCGTTCGTCGAAACACCACTCGGCAACCTGCTCTTGCCTCCCGAAGGATTATGCTAATCTCGTTAATCTGCGGTCGCGGAGGGATGGCGCTGGAGGGGAGTTCCTGAAGCCAGCCGCCCAAAAAACAATATGTGCGGGATAGTCGGATACATCGGGGCAAAGAAAGTCGTGCCTCTGATTCTGGACGGCCTGAAGCGGCTCGAATATCGCGGTTATGACTCGGCGGGCATCGCCGTGGTGGGCCAAAACGGCAAGATGGAGATGCGCCGCGCCGAGGGCAAGCTGCGCAATCTCGAAGAAGCGATTCGACTTTCCCCGCTCGATGGAGTTTACGGCATTGGCCACACCCGCTGGGCCACCCACGGCCGCCCCACCGAGGAAAACGCGCACCCCCACCGGGATTGCACCGGCGACATCGTGGTCGTGCACAACGGGATTATCGAGAACTATCTCGAGCTGAAGCAGCAGTTGGCAAGCGAAGGCCACAAGTTTCTCACCGAGACCGACACCGAGATTGTCGCGCACCTGCTCGAGCGATATTCGGCAAATGGCGCCCCGCTCGAAGACGCCCTGCTGAGGACGGTCAAGCTGCTGCACGGCGTCTATGCGCTGGTGGCCATTTCGACGCGCGACCCGCTCAAAATCGTCGCCGCGCGGCTGGGTCCGCCGGCGGTGATCGGACTGGGACAAAATGAATATTTCGTGGCCAGCGACATTCCCGCCATTCTCTATCACACGCGCGACGTTTTCTTCATGAACGACGGCGACATCGCCATCCTGACGCCGCAAGGCGTCCGCCTGATGGATTTCGAGGGCCGCGCCATTGAGCGCCCGCTGCAACACGTCACCTGGGATCCGATCATGGCGGAAAAGGGCGGCTTCAAGCATTTCATGCAGAAGGAGATTTTCGAGCAGCCCCGCGCGGTGCGCGATACGCTGCTGGGCCGTATTTCGCTCGAAAGCGGCAAGGTCTTCCTCGATGAAATGCAAATCACCGAGGACGAGTTCCAGCGGTTCGAGAACGTCAAGATTGTCGCCTGCGGGACGAGCTGGCATGCCGCGCTCGCCGGTAAGTTCATGATTGAACGGCTGGCGAAATTACCCGTCGAAGTGGACTACGGCAGCGAGTTCCGCTACCGCGACCCGATCGTGGACAGCCACAGCCTGGCGATTTTCATCAGCCAGTCAGGCGAAACGGCCGATACCCTGGCGGCCCAGCGAGAGGCGCGGACGAAGGGCGCGAAGACGCTGGGCATCTGCAACGTGGTCGGGTCGATGATCACGCGAGAGGCTTCCGGCACGATCTACACCCACGCAGGCCCGGAAATCGGAGTCGCGTCCACCAAGGCGTTCACCTGCCAGCTCACCGCGCTGGTGCTTGTAGCGATGTACCTGGCGCAGCAGCGGGGCAGCCGTCCTTCAGAAGCCGCCCAGACGCTCCTACAGGAGCTGATGCGCCTGCCGCACAAGATGGAGTCGATTTTGCAGCACGATGAGGAAATCGAGGAGTTGGCGCGGCAATTCTTCCGGTACACCGATTTTCTTTATCTCGGTCGCGGCATCCACTACCCCATGGCGCTCGAAGGCGCGCTGAAGCTCAAGGAAGTTTCTTACATCCACGCGGAAGGATATCCCGCCGGCGAGATGAAGCATGGACCGAACGCGCTGATCGACGAGAATCTGCCCGTCGTGGTGATTGCGACGCGCGATGAATCCGATTCCGCCTCGATGACGCGCTATGAGAAGAGCGTCTCGAACATCAAGGAAGTGAAGGCGCGCGACGGCATCGTGATCTCGATCATCACCGAGGGCGACCGCCTGGCCCGCGAGGCTTCCGACCACGTGATTGAGATTCCCTCCACGCCGGAGCTGCTTGCGCCGATTCTCGAGATTCTCCCGCTCCAGTTGCTCGCCTATCACATCGCCGTGCGGCGCGGGTGCGACGTGGATCAACCGCGCAACCTGGCGAAGTCGGTCACGGTCGAATAGCTCCGACCCGCCTTCTCGATTTGCAACGGCGGACCGCCGCCCCTTGCCGCGGTAGCCGGAACAGTGCCTGACCGGATTGCCCGCGCTTGGACGTTTCGCCCGAATCGCAGCTTTTCTCTTTGTACCTGCCTGGCCTACAATTCCCCCGATGGCGCATCCTAGAAAATGCGGGACCATGCACAGAATTCACATCTTTCTCGCTCTCTTGAGCCTCGTGCTACTGGGCGGAGCCGGCGCCTCTACTTTGCGCGCTCAAGCGCAAGCGGCGCCCAACGACTCGGGAAAGCTGGCCTCTATTTCGGCTACCGGCTCGAAAAAATACTCAAGCGAGCAAATTGTCGCCGCGTCCGGACTGCATGTCGGCGATCCGGTTCGCCGGAACGATTTCCAGGCTGCGGCCAACCGGATCTCGGAGCTCGGTTTGTTTTCGTCGGTGCGTTACCGGTTCAGCAGCCGAGGTGAAAACGTCACCCTCGAATACCTGGTGGAGGACGCGCCGTCCGTCCCTGTTTCGTTTGACAATTTTCCGTGGTTCACCGATGACGAGTTGACGCAGGCAGTGAAGCAATCGGCGGTGTTGTTCGATGGCACAGCGCCGGAGAACGGCAGCATCCTCGACAATATGGCGGACTCGCTCAACCAGCTGCTCGAGACGCGCGGCGTCCACGCCGCCGTCGAGCACTCGGTCATTTTCAGCCCAGATGGCAGCGCAAAGATGCAGCAATTTAAAGTGGTGGGTTCGAGCTTGAATGTAAACGCTGTCGAGTTCAGCGATTCCCTGGCCGCAGGGGAACCTCATGTCCAGGAAAGGCTTTCGGACATTGTCGGTAAGCCGTTCTCGCGCTTCGCCATGGACTTATTTGATTTCGAGCAAGTGCGGCCGATTTATCTTCAGCAAGGCCATTTGCGCATTCGCTTTGGAATTCCAATGGCCCGCTTCACCGGCGACCCGTCGAAGCCGCTCGCCTCCACTGTCGTCGTGATCGTGTCGATCGAGCCCGGCCCGGTTTACAAATTTGGCGGTGTTGCGTGGAGCGGCAATTCGGCAGTCCTCGCCTCCGAGCTCGATGCGGCTATGGGCATTAAGCCCGGCGAGACCGCCGATGGAATGAAGATCGAGGCAGGATGGGATCGGGCCCGCGAGGCCTACGGTCACCACGGCTATCTCGATACCAAGATCAATCCAGAAACGATCTACGACGACCCGGCGGCGTCCGTGCGTTTCAAGGCTTCCATCTTCGAAGGACCCCAGTACCACATGGGAGATCTCGTCTTGACCGGACTCTCCATCGAGGGCGAGCGGCGTTTGCGCGACGCGTGGAAAATCGCGAAGGGAGAGGTGTTCGATCGCGCCTATGTCGATGACTTCGTCGCAAAGGGCGCGAAAGCATCGTTCGGCGAGCTGCCCTTCCATTACGAAAAGCTCGGCCATTGGCTGCGCAGCGACCCGAAAACCGGCACCGTGGACGTCCTGCTCGATTTTCAGTAGCGCGAATGCGCTATACTCTCCCGCGATGCCGGACCACGCGACAAAACAAATGGCCGCACACGACGGGGAGCATTCGCTCGACGAGTGCACCGCCGAGAAAGAGCGGCGGCTGCTCGATTCCCTTCGCAGCCTTGATTCTCTTCTCGTCGCTTTTTCAGGCGGCGCGGATTCCGCGTATCTCGCCTGGGCGGCGCACAAGGCGCTGGGTTTGCGCGCGCTTGCGGTGACGGCGCTTTCCGCGAGTTTCTCCGCGCACGACCGCGAGCAAGCGCTTGCTTTCGCGCGCTCGGCCGGGTTGCGCCATGAATGCATCGAGACGCGCGAATTCGAGAATCCGCTCTACGTCGCCAACAATCCCGACCGGTGCTACCACTGTAAGGACGAGCTGTTCGAGAAGTTGGAGCGCCTTGCGGGCGAGCGCGGATTTGCCGCGATCGCCTACGGGGTCAACTCCGACGACACGCACGACTTTCGCCCTGGCCATCACGCCGCAGCCGAGCACAAAGTCCTTGCGCCGCTGCTCGACGCCGGTCTCACCAAGGCCGAAATCCGCGCGCTTTCACTGCATGCCGGTCTCGCCACATGGGACCGCCCGGCCTCCGCTTGCCTTTCCTCCCGCGTCCCTTACGGAACGCCGGTCACGGAAGAAATCCTCGGCCGCATCGAGCGCGGCGAAACCATCCTTCGCGAACTGGGCTTCCGGCAATTCCGCGTGCGCGCGCACGGAGAACTCGCGCGGATCGAGATCGCGTCCGAAGAAATGGCGCGCGGCCTTCAGCCGGAAATTGCGCAACAGATTTCCATGCGCCTCCGCGAGCTTGGCTTCGCTTTCGTCACACTCGACCTCGAAGGCTACCGGCAGGGTTCCCTGAACGCCCTGATCAAAAAGCATTAGCCCGGATCGACCTATTCCGGAACGTCATTCCACGGACTCCGCCGCGCCGCCAAGGGAACTTCCGATTGCGAAACTGCGTATGAATCTGATAGGAAGGGACGCCCGAACAGTTCGGTGGCGGTCCCCGTGGAGAAAAATGCGGCGTTTCGTAAAACTTACTGAATTCGTGCTGGCGGCTGGCTTGGCGGCGCTTACCTTGGGCTGCGGCGCCATGCCTGCGAGCTCGGGCCATTTTGACCGCACACTGACGGTCACGGGACCCGTGGTCCTCGATCTTCGCAATGGCTCCGGCAATGCGCAGATCACGCCCGGCCAGCCGGGCCAGGTGAAGGTCCACGGCGATTTCACGGTGCGCGCCTGGCCCTGGGAGCGCTCCGAACGCCTCGCCGCGGAGATCACGGCGAATCCTCCGATTGAACAGTCCGGTGGGCTGATCCGCATCGGCGGCCAAATGTTCCGGCTTCAAAATCTCTCTGTGAATTACACCATCGAAGTTCCGGCGGATACGGAAATGCGCGGCGCGGTCGGCTCGGGAGAGATTCACGTGCGCGGAATCCACGGCCCGGCGCGGCTGACGGCTGGCTCGGGCACTCTCGACGCCTCGGAGATCGCCGAGGACGCAGAAGCTACCGCCGGCAGCGGCAGCGTGACCTTCAGCGAAATTGGCGGCCAGGTTCAAGTGACCGTGGGCTCCGGCGACGTGAAATTGAGTGACGTCGCAGGAGAAAGTCGCGTCCGAGCAGGCTCGGGGGACATCGTCATCGAAAAACCCAAGGGTCCAGTCACAGCCTCCACCGGGAGCGGCGACATCAGCCTCCGCAGTGCGGCTGGAGATCTCCGGCTGAAGACCGGCTCAGGTGACCTCGATGTCGAGGGCAATCCGGCTCCCGCAAGCTCATGGGAATTTCACACCGCCTCGGGCGACGTGGCGCTCCGCGTGCCCTCCAACGCCAGTTTCCGGTTCTACGCGCACTCCTACTCCGGCAGCATCGAGACCGGCATCCCCATGGTGATCGAAGAGCGGCCCAAGCACGAATTGCGCGCGCGAGTGGGCGACGGCCAGGCGCGAGTTGAAGTGGAAACCGCGTCCGGCGATATCTCTCTACACTAACCCGAACAGAGTTTTCGTTCGGTTGGCCGGCTTCCGCTGTACAATCCTGACCCGATGCGGCTTTTCTGGATTCCGATTGCAGCGGCAAGCTTGTTGATCACGGCCGCAGCCGCCCGGCCGCGTCCCGCCCAGGATCCCGCGCCGAAACCGCCATCGCCTCCCGCATCTCAAGCGCCTGCCGCGAGCACTAAAGCGTCTCCGCCGCAGAAGGCGAAAGACCAGTCGCCGGAAAAGCCTCTTGATGCGGACCAAGCGCTCCAGCGCGCCGTGGCCGAGGCGGCCAACGATCGCGCTGCCCTGGTACGCAAGCTCGAAGAATATTTGAAGGAATATCCCGACGCCCCGCGCAAATCCGACATCTATCGCGCACTGGTCGAGGCTTCGGAACAGCTTCAGGACTTCGCTCGTGCGCTCGAGTATTCGGAGCGCCTCGTCGCCATTCATCCCGATGACAACCAGATGATGCTCGTCGCCGCCAGCCTGCTCGAGCGCCTGGGCGACGAACACAGTCTTGCGAAAGCGGTGGGTTATCTCAATCGCGTGATCGATCGCATCGAGAAAACGGAGCCGGCAGAGAGGCCGGCGCGCGTCTCCGTTTCCGATTGGGAGCGGCAGCACGACCAGCTTCGCAGCGCGATGTATGTGATCCGGGGCCGCGTGGGAATGGAGCAGCGCAATTACCCGGCGGCGAAAAAGGACTTCGAAACCAGCTACTCCATCCTGCCGAACGCCGCCGCCGCCCTGTGGCTCGGCGACCTGGCCGAAATCCGGAAGGACTGCAAGACGGCGATCGACCGCTATCTCGAGGCGTTCGTCTTGCCGGAGAAAAGCCAGGTGGGAGCCGTGGACCACCACGAAGTGCGGCAGAAGCTGGGGAATTGCTGGCGGCAGATCCACGGCACCGAAGCGGGATTGGGCGATGCCGTCCTCGCCGCCTATGATCGCGTGGAACAGGCGGCCAGGCCGCCTGCGGCCCCTGCCCGCAACAAAGACGCCAAGGAAGCGTTGGCCTTCGTGCTGCGGCGGCCCGACGGCGCGCCGGAGCCGCTCGCGCCGCTCAAAGGAAAAATCATCGTGCTGAGCTTCTGGGCCACCTGGTGCGCCCCATGCCGCGAGCTGGAGCCGGAATTCAGCCGCGTCGCCCAATCGTTTGCCGGCAAGCCCGACGTGGTTTTCTTCGCTGTGAACACGGATGAAGACGAAACGCGCGTCCAGCCCTATCTCACGCGCGAAAAAATTGGAGTGCCGGTCGTTCTCGCCGATGGCCTCGACGACTTTCTTCAGGTCAAATCAATCCCCACCGTTCTCGTGCTCGATCGGACCGGTCAAATTATTTTTCGCGCCGAAGGTTATGCGTCGGAAAGTTTCGCCGAATCACTCACGGCGGCCATTGAAACGGCGCTGGGGGCAACCAAGTAAACCTTCTCGCAATCCGGTTTGAGTAAAGCGCTTTGTGAAGTGCGAGCTGGCCACGCGTTCTAGTTGAATCCTGCACGGAGATCAGCGAGACGACGCGGCAGTTTGTTTTCCGGCAGCGTCGCGCGCGGCGAGAATCGTGCCGATGTGGATGCGGACGGTATCAGCCACCTGGCGCGCGTAGCCTCCGGCCAGCGTGATCGCCACCGGCACGCCCTGGCGCTTCGCGTGTTCATAGACCAGCGCATCGCGCCGCTGGAGTCCGTCAATCGTGAGCGCGAGCCCGCCGAGCTGATCCTCGCGGTACGGGTCGGCGCCGGCCAGGTAAAAAATCAGATCGGGCCGGAACTCGTGCAGCGCCTGGATGAGATTCTTTTCGAGGATGGCCAGGTAATCGTCGTCGCCGACGCGGTCCGGTAAGTTCACGTCAAGATTCGATGGCGGCTTCGGATACGGATAGTTGTTCTCCTGATGAATCGAAAGCGTGAAGACCGTGCCGTCGCCTCCAAAAATCGCCGCCGTGCCATTGCCCTGGTGAACGTCGGTGTCGATGACCATGGCCGTCTCGATGGCGCGCTCGAATTGCATCCGGCGAATCGCGATCGCAACGTCATGAATCACGCAGAATCCTTCGCCGTGCTCCGGATAGGCGTGATGGAACCCGCCGCCAAGACTGACGGCAAAGCCGTCGGCCAGGGCGCGCCGCGCCGCCAGGATCGAGCCGCCCGCGGCCAGCCAAACGGCCTCCATCAATTCCTTCGAATAGGGAATTTCGAGGCGCATCAGTTCCACGGGGCTCAGCGTGGCCGTCTTCAGCTTGCGCACATATTCTCGCGAGTGGACGCGCAGCACGTCTTCGTCACGCGCCGGCTCCGGCACGAGAAAATCCTCCGGCTGCGCGATGCCCTCGGCCAGTAGCGCTTCGTAAACCAGACGATATTTTTGCGAGGGAAAAACGTGCGGGCCGAGGTTGAGGTCGTAGCGATCGTGGTAAACGAGCTTGAACGGCAGCGCCATGCGCAAAGGAGATTACCCCGAAGCTGGCGTGCAGGCAATCCTGCTGCCAGTCGCTGTTCTGCCGCGGCCCGCGGCAATCCAGTTGCGCGAAATCTGGTGGCGGGTCCGTTTCCGATGAACGCGTTTCTCGGGACTTGACCATTCGGGCTGGCCTTGGTTTGTGAACGAGATCATCTGCCACCCTCAAAAAAAGTTGGCCGCACCGCCGTGTTGCGCATTGGCGAGCCACGCGAGTAACATGCATCGCGCTGATTGCGGATGACGACTCTGGGATTCTTGACCTGGGCCGAGAGTCCAAGCGAAGCCTAGCAGCTCTGACGTGCCCCCTCAATGATTCCCGATGTCCGAATTATCTGCATATTCGGCAATCTAACTATGGAGGTCACGATGGCTAAGAACATCGTTCTAGTCCACGGTGGCTTTGTGGACGGCGCTGGCTGGGAGGGCGTCTACAAGCTCCTGAAGCGAGACGGCTACAGCGTCAGCGTCGTCCAGAATCCGACAATATCGTTGGAGGACGACGTAGCAGTTACCAAACGAATTCTTGCAACGCAGGACGGACCTACAATTCTCGTCGGCCATTCCTATGGAGGAGCGGTGATCACCGAAGCCGGAAACCACCCAAAGGTTTCAGCCCTCGTATACATCGCCGCCTTCGCTCCTGACAAGGGCGAGTCGGTGGGAACGCTTATTAAAGACCCACCGCCCGGCGCGCCCGTACCTCCGATACTGCCCCCGCAAGACGGCTTTTTGTTTCTCGACAAGGCGAAGTTCCCCGCCTCTTTCGCGGCCGATGTAGACGCCGAAAAAGCCGCGTTTATGGCTGACTCCCAAGTTCCGTGGGGCATGGGGGCCATTAGCGGCACGATCAGCGAACCCGCGTGGAGGACCAAGCCGAGCTGGTACCTGGTCACCACCGAGGACAAGATGATTCCACCTGACGCCCAGCGTGCCATGTCCAAGCGGGCGGGCTCGACGGTCGTTGAGGTCAAGGGCAGCCACGCCATCTATGTATCGCAACCCGAGGCCGTCGCAAGGCTAATCGAGGAGGCTGCTAAAGGCGCGAAGGCGGCAGCAGGGTAAATCCCCGGGGCTGGCCCACCTTCCTCAGTTTTTCTGGGTGGGTTGCTTACTTCGCTGATCACGTACAAACCTGGACTCAGGAGTATCTTGAATTGTGCTCGTGTCTTGTGGGAGAAGCGCGGTTTGGCCCGCGCCCTTCGTAGTCGCATAGTTGGCTAACTCCCGAGAAGTCCGGTAATCGGTACTACAAATCCACATGTATGATATCCGTGTTGACCGCTATTCTGCCTCGGCTCACGGCAATCCGGATGTGTGGAATTTGCGTACCTCTCTTGTTGGTGCTAGCATTTCCACGATGCGACGCTTGCACGCCATCCTTGCCCTTGTTGCCATGCTGGCCGCGCCACTTGCGCTGCTGGCGCGTGCAGGAGCTTGCGTCCATCCGTGCTGCGAGAAGCTCTGCTGCGACTCACGGCAGGCGACCGCCACGCAAGAATCAAACACGGTTGGCATGATGTGCCACCGTCATGCTTCGGCTGCCGCGGAAACCTGCTTCGTGAAATCCAATTGCAATCACGCGCTGGAATACGGCTTCGCATCACCGCTTCCGCCGACGGTGTTCTTCGCTGCCGACGAACTGCGTGCGCCGCAGGTGCAGCCCCGAACGTTTTCCTTGATCGAGTTTTCTCCACGCGACGGTTTTTTCCCCACGCCTTTCGAGCCGCCTCGAAGCTAGTCCTCTTTCCCAAGTCGTTCAGCTCAAATCTCGACGAAGGATTGGAGGACTCCCATGCGGAGGCTCGGCTGTTTCATTTGCCTGGCAATCTTGCTGTTCGGCGCGCCGCTTGCACGCGCCAGCATCTTCGGTAACATTCGAGGCATCGTGCATGACCCGCAACATCGCCCGATCGAGGGTGCAACGGCAACGCTGCGCGCCGTGAGCTCGGATTGGTCGAAGACGGCGAAGACAAACCAGGACGGCGAATTCGAATTCGACGCCGTTTCCGTTGGCGATTACCGGATCACCATTTCTCACCCAGGCTTCACCACCCTGGAACAAACGCTCACGGTTAACTCGGGCGCGGCTCCGATCCTGCATTTTCCTTTGGAAATCGCCTCGGTGTCGCAAAGCGTGGAAGTGACGGCCTCCGCGAACCAGGTGAATCCGGAATCGTCCACGACGCAAAACAGCATCAGCCGCTCGGCCATCGCTCAAACGCCCGGGGCCGACCGCACGAACAGCCTCGCGATGATCACCGAATACGTTCCCAGCGCCACCGTGGTTCACGACCAACTGCACATCCGCGGCGGTCACCAAGTGAGCTGGCTGGTGGACGGCGTGCCGGTGCCGAATACGAATATCGCCAGCAACGTCGGCCCGCAATTCGATCCGAAGGACATTGACTACCTCGAAGTGCAGCGCGGGGGATACTCAGCGGAATATGGCGACCGCACCTACGGCATGTTCAACGTCGTCCCGCGGACCGGCTTCGAACGGAATAACCAGGCGGACCTGGTGACGAGTTTCGGCAGCCTGTACCAGACCAACGATCAGCTCAGCTTCGGCAGCCATACGCGGCGCTTCGCTTACTACGCCAGCGTCAACGGCAACCGCACCGATCGCGGTCTCGAGCCGCCCGCTGCGAAGGAAATTCACGACCTCGGCAGCGGGTTAGGCGGATTTACGTCCCTGATTTTCAACGCCACACCGAACGACCAGCTCCGCCTGGTCAGTTCGTCGCGCCAGGATCATTATCAAGCGCCGAACACACCTGGCGACCAGGCTGCGGGCATTCGCGACGTCGAGAACGAACACGACGCCTTCGTGAATTTCTCCTGGCTGCACACTGCGGGGCCGGGACTGGTGCTGACGGTCTCGCCTTTCTACCATTACAACCGCGCGCATTACATCGGCGGGCCGAACGACACACCCATCATTCCGGAAAGCGATCGCGGCTCGCAGTACATCGGCGGCCAGGCCACGCTGTCCGTTGTGAAGGGCGCGCACAACGCCCGCGCCGGCTTCACCGCCTTCGGGCAACGGGACAACACATTGTTCGGCATCACGGCGAACGACGGCAGCGGGCAGTCACTTCACCAGCGCGAAAAGCTCTGGGGCAGCGTCAGCGCTCTATATCTCGAAGATCAATTCAAGGCAACCTCGTGGCTCACGCTCAACGGCGGGGTTCGCTATACGCACTACTCCGGATCGCTCGTCGAGAACGCAACGAACCCCCGCATCGGCGCCGCGATTCAAATTCCGAAGGCTCGCTGGGTCCTCCGCGGCTTCTACGGCCGCTATTACCAGGCTCCGCCGCTCTCGACGATTTCGGGACCGCTGATTGACTTCGCACTGCAGCGGGGATTCTCGTTTCTGCCGTTACGCGGCGAGCGCGACGAGCAATGGGAAGTCGGCCTGGCCATTCCCGTGCGCGGCTGGACGCTCGACCTGGATCACTTCAGCACCCGCGCGCGGAATTTCTTCGATCACGATGCGCTCGGAAATTCCAACATCTTCTTCCCGCTTACCATTGAGACTGCGCGGATCCGCGGGACGGAAGCGACTCTGGGGTCTCCGCGAATCTTCGGCCGCATGCAAATCCACGCCGCCTTTTCCAACCAGACTGTAGAGGGCGGCGGCGCCGTTTCGGGCGGTTTGACTGATTTCACTCCGCCCGATGAGGGCTTTTTTCTCCTCGATCACGATCAGCGCAACACGCTGAGCAC
>JBGQEW010000032.1:0-20440 GCA_041496565.1 Terriglobia bacterium
ATAAACCACCCCTAGGAACCCTCAAACGAAATTTTTCCGCTCTTTCTCTCTTAGTCAATCATGGGCCTGTCCGAAAGGACAGTGTTTCTTACCTGTACCTTTCCCCTTACCCACTACCGT
The DNA here is from genome assembly GCA_041496565.1 of Terriglobia bacterium. Lineage (GTDB taxonomy): Bacteria > Acidobacteriota > Terriglobia > Acidiferrales > UBA7541 > JBGPTK01. Next base: position 121 of record JBGQEW010000032.1, read on the forward strand.
TTTGGAACACTCGGAGTGGGGTCGAGAGGATTTGCCCGGTGGTCTCTTCTCAGCGTTGATCCGGCAGGCACTCCTCGAAGCACCCCGAATTCTTCCATCTCAGGCCACCCCCCTCGCAAGACCGCCATCCCAATGAAGGAGGTGCCCCGCACGGGCCCGTTCATGCGGCAACCGGCGGCAAGAACAGAACTGCGATGGGGGTTTCGATGAAAAGAAAACAGATTCTGCTGGCTCTGGCAATCGCGCTGGTGGCGATGCTCTCTCCTGCACTCCTGCGCGCGCAACAACATGATGCGATTCCCACGCCGGCGGCCGCTCCTTCCGAGGTCCCGGCAGGCACGCGTTTTCTGGTTGGCCTGAAGGACAAGCTCAGCACGCACAAGGACAAGGCCGGCAAACATTTCAAGGCCAAGACCCTCGAGGCACTTTCCACGCCCGGCGGGTTTGTCCTCCCTCCCGGCGCTGAGGTGCGCGGGCACATCAGTCGCGTCGAGCCTGCCGGGCTTACCGGCCGCGCGCGGCTCTGGGTGAGCTTTGACGACATCAAGACCCCTGGGGGAAGAACTCCCTTGATTGCCGACGTCGTGGAAGTTCCCGGCGAACACAGCGTGAAAACGGGCAATACGCAAGAAGGAGAAATAGAAGCCCGGACCAGTAAGGGCACGCGCGACCTGGAAGCTGCCGCGGCCGGTGCCGCGATCGGCGCCGCCGTGGGCGGCGCAAAACACGGAGGCAAAGGTGCTGCCATCGGCGCCGCCATCGGCGGGGCAGGCGGCTTCATGGTTTCTTCCGGCTTCGGACAGGATCTGGAATTGCAAAAAGGCACGAAACTGGATCTCGAGCTTGCCAGGCCTCTCTATTTGGGCCGGTGAAGATTCCACAAATCAGTTGTCACCGGACCCACCGCTAGGGAGAGCCAGGCCAACGGCGCAGGCAGGCGCTCTCTTGGTTTTCCCCGCCTCTGCTGGTACATTCGGTATCCAATGCCTCCAGAAGCTCTGATTCCCCAGCGAATCCTCATCGTCGAGGACGAAGAAAACGCCCGGAAGGGCTATGAAGCCTTGCTGCGCAAGTGGGGCTACGAAGTCCTCGGGGTGGGCAGCGGCGAAGACGCCCTGGCAAAGTTTTCCGAATTCCAACCTCTCGTGCTCCTCGCCGATGTCGAGCTGCCGGGAATCAACGGACTGGAATTGCTCCGCCGCCTCGAGAACGAGCTGCAAGACATTCCCGTGATTCTCATCACCGGCAAAGGGAGCGACGAACGCGTCGTTCAAGCGATTGAGTCCGGCGTATTTTGGTACATCGAGAAGCCGCTGAAGCCGCCCGTCCTGCGCGCCTTGCTCGACCGGGCGCTCGGCCGGCTTCGCGACCGGCGAAATGTCGCGGCCCTCACACGCCAGTTGCGCGAGGCGGGCCGCATCGGCGAATTAATCGGCGTGTCGAAGGCCATGCAGGAAGTGATGCGTCAGGTGGAAATGGCCGCGCCCTCGACTGCTTCCGTGCTCATCACCGGCGAGACCGGCTCCGGGAAGGAAATCGTTGCACGCACCCTCCATCAGCTTTCGCCGCGCACCGATCGCCCGTTTGTCGCCATCAACTGCTCGGCGATTCCCGAGTCGCTTATGGAGAGCGAAATCTTCGGCCACGAGAGAGGCGCATTCACGGGCGCGGCCGAACGGCGCATCGGATGCTTCGAATTGGCGGATGGCGGAACGCTGCTCCTCGATGAAATCGGCGAGATGCCGTCGCCGACGCAGGCCAAACTGCTGCGCGTGCTCGAAGATCACAAAGTGCGCCGGCTCGGCAGCAAGGTGGAAACGCCGGTGGACGTGCGCGTGCTCGCCGCAACCAACAAGGACCCGCAGCAGGCCGTGGCGAAAGGCCATCTCCGCCAGGACCTCTATTTTCGTCTGAACGTGTTCCACATTCACTTGCCGCCCCTCCGCGAGCACAGGGAAGACGTTCCGGGGCTCGTGGAGCATTTGCTGCGCGACATCAACCAGAAGCATGGCAGGCAAGTGCCCGGCGTTGGCTCGGAGGTGATGGATCTCTTCAAGGCCTATCCGTGGCCCGGCAACGTGCGCGAACTACGCAACGTCCTCGAGCGCTCTGCCATCGCCTGCGAGCGCGGCCCGATCGGCCGGCAGCATCTTCCCGGCGATTTCGGCCGAGCGCCGGCGACGGATGCGACCGCCCTGGCTGGCCTCCGTTTCCCCGTCGGCACCACGGTGGATGCGGCCGAACGCGAATTGATCCTGCAGACACTCGCCGCCACCAATCAGAACAAGACGCGCGCCGCCGAGCTTCTCGGCATCAGCCTGAAAACTCTCCACAATAAACTGAAGGAATACGAGGCAGCGCGGCAGAAGGCGCATGCAGCTGAGCCTGAAGACTAAATTCACGCTGGCCACGGCGCTGATCGTCCTCGCCGTCGTCACAGTCATCTCGGCCCTCTATCTGGCGCGACTCACGCGTCAGGTGATCCGTCAGACGGACGACCGCGCGCGCTTCGTGGCCCAGCAGGTTTTTCACGAGGCGCAGCAGGCGCTCAGCGACGCGGCCGAACGCGGCGAGGCGCCTGCCACCTCCAGCCCGGCTGACGTCCGCCAGTATGTGCGCTACACGCTCCTTCAAAGCCCCGGAATGAATTCCCTGATCGAATCCACCGTCGGATTTTCCCCCATCATCTATGAAATCACGATCGCCGATAATGAGGGCAACGTGCTGATGTCGAGCGATCCGTCGCTTCCGGGCAGCGTTCTGATCCACCGCGCGAGTTTTTCAGCGCTCTTGAACGCCGGCTTTCCCCGCCAACTCAAGATTCTCTACGGCCCGCCGCAAGTGTACGAAATCAATTTGCCGTTTAACCTCGGCGGCATTCCGTATGGGGACGTGCGCATCGGCATTTCCTCTTCGCTGCTCCGCAACGAAGTGTCGCCGGGCCTGCGCTCGGCCGGATGGTTCGTCCTCGCCGCCGTTCTGCTTTCCACTTTATTCGCGGCAGTGGCGGGTTACGCCGCGCTTTCCCCCCTCAAGCGCATCGCCGCGCAATTGGACCGCATCTCCGCGGGTGAAACGGACGTCGAGCCCATCGCGAAGGGCGGCGAGCTCGGCCAGGTGAGCACGAAGATCAGCTTGATCGGCCAGCAACTCCGCGACGTGCGCGAAATCTTCAGCACGCTGCGCGAAAACCTCGACCAGGTCATGACCGGCCTCGAAGACGGCCTCCTGCTCTTCAACGCCGAGGGCCGCGCCGTGCTCGTCAGCCCCTCGGCGGAAAAATTTCTCGGAGCGAAGGCCGAGACCCTGATGGGCCGGCTCGCGGGCGAAATGTTTTCCGCCGGCCATCCGCTCCAGCAGGCCTTGCACATCGAAGGCGATCAACTGGGTTCCGTGGAAGGGGCGGAGGTCCGCCTGGAGGTCGCGGACGGCCCGAAGCGAACCGGCGCGAGTACCCAGGTGATTATCGAAGGAGGCGCGCGCATCGGCACTCTGCTCACGCTGCGCGATCTCGATTCGCTCGAGCGCATCGGCTCGCAGCTCCAGGTTTCCGAGCGCCTAGCCGCGCTCGGGCGCGCCACCGCCGGTGTCGCTCACGAAGTCAAGAATCCCCTGAATTCGATGCGCCTCTGGCTGGAGAATCTGAAAAGCAGTCTGCCCGATGAGCCCGAAGCGCAGCAGGCCGTCCGAATCCTCGACGAAGAAATCGGGCGGCTGGATCGCGTGGTGAAAACGTTCCTCGATTTCACGCGCCCCGTCGAGCTTCGGCTCGAAGAATCGGACCTCGGCAAGCTCATCGAGGAAGTCCTCGAGCTGGCCCAGCCGCAAATCCAAGCCGCGCACGTGGAAGTCCTTGCGGATTTGCCCGCGCAGTTCCCGCCCGCGAGCGTCGACCGCCAACTCATCAAGCAGGCTCTTATCAACCTCGTCCTCAACGCCTGCCAGGTGATGACCGAGGGTGGCCGTCTGACCGTCGGCCTGCGCCGCCGCGGTGAGATGGCCGAAGTCAGCGTGGCGGACACCGGCCCCGGCATCGCCCTCGAAGATCGCAGCAAAATCTTCCAGCTTTTTTTCACGAGGCGCCCCGGCGGCACCGGCATGGGACTCGCCACGAGTTTTCGAATTGTGCAGTTGCACAACGGTTCGATAGACTTTAGTTCAGAGGTTGGCAGCGGCACGACGTTTCGAATCGAGCTGCCCCTGGCCTGAGACATGCCCAGCCGTACAAAACGCGGAGAACGGATGTTTGCACTGCTCGCGTGCGCCCTCGCGCTCGGCGTGTCCGGGTGCCAGCGGCGCACCGTGCAGGCCGCGCCGCCGGTGATCGGCACACCGCAACCCATCGAGAACCCTCCGCCGGCTGCGCAGCCCGCGTCCAACGCAGGCTCCGCGCCGGAAACGTCGCCGCCCGCGACGCAGCCCGCGGTAAATTCCGCTCCGAAACCGGCGCCGCGCCGGCCGTCGCCAACGCCCAAAGAAAATCCCGAGCCGGAACCATCCGCGCCTCCGAAGCCCGCGGCGCCGCAAATGTCACAGCAGCTTTCGCCCGCCGACCAGGCCGTCTACGAGCGCAAGACAAACGAAGACGTCGCGGCCGCCGAAAAGAATTTGGAACGAGCGTACGGCCGCGAGCTGAACGCCCCGCAGCACGACTTGGTTGATAAGATTCGCGGATTCCTGGGTCAGGCCCGCGAAGCCATTCGCGCATCGGATTGGGCCCGCGCGCGGAACCTCGCGCAGAAAGCTTACGTCCTCTCCGTCGAGCTCGCCAATTCCCTCTGAGCGCTGCCGCTGCTTCCGTGATCCCGCGCGAGCAAACGTTCCCCGCCCCTGAGAGGCGCTGCGCGTTGAGATATGCTGCTAGAATAAACGCATGATTCAGTGCGACGTGGCGATTGTCGGCGGTGGGATTATCGGCAGCTCGATTGCCTTCGAGCTTGCGCGCAAGAAAGTTCGCGTTCTTCTCCTCGATCGCCAGCAGCCGGGCCGCGAAGCTTCCTGGGCCGCCGCGGGATTGCTCTCGCCCGCGCCGGATACACCCGATTTCGTTCCCGTCGTGCCGCTCGCCAAGGAAAGTTTCGCGCTCTATCCCCAATTCATTGCCGCGGTGGAAGAGGCGTCCGGGAAGCCGACCGGTTTCCGGCGGGACGGATCGCTCTATTTATATTTTGGCCCGCATGCGGAAGATCAGCGCGATCGCACAGTCATGGAACATCTGCGGCTCGGGCTTGCCTCCGAGACGCTCCACCTGGACGGCGCGCGCAGGATTGAGCCGAAGATCGGCCCGTCCGTCCGAGCCGCCGCGTGGCTGCCCTACGAAAATTCCGTCGAGCCGCGGCTTCTCACCGAAGCGGTGCTTGCCGCAGCGAAGCGGCGCGGCGCCAGAATTCTTCCCGGCGTCACCGTCACTTCGGTGTTGCGCGAAGGCAGCCGCTGCACCGGCGTGGTGGCGGGCGGAGAAAAAATCGAGACGAAGCATGTCATTGTTGCCGCGGGCAGTTTCTCGGCGGAAATTGATGGGATCGAGCGCTACGCGCCCACCCGCCCCGTGCGTGGCCAGATGGTCGCCCTGCATCCGTCGAATTGCATTTTGCGCTGCGCGCTGCGTGCGGAAAGCGGTTACTTGGTCCCGCGAAACGACGGCCGCATCATCGCCGGCAGCACTTTGGAAAACGCAGGATTCGACAAGTCAATCACCCCGGCAGGCCTGCAAAAAATTCTAGCCGCCGCGGTCGAGATCATGCCCGCGCTCGCCGAAGCTCCCATCGTCGAAACGTGGGCGGGACTTCGCCCGGATACGCCCGATCATCTCCCCGTGATCGGCCCCACCGATGTCGAAGGCTTGCTCATCGCCACCGGGCACTACCGCAACGGCATCCTGCTCGCCCCGGTGACCGCTAGACTCCTCTGCGATTGGATTGTGGACGGGCGCGCGTCCCTCTCTGCTGAGGCTTACAGTCCCCTGCGCTTCGCGCGAGAACAACAGAGCGCAAGCCACTAGCGCGCAGACAAACCACCGCACGTTCCTGTCATTCCAAGGAATCCTGCTGGCGTCCATCGGGACGATGAGGTATCGAAAAGTGAGCGGGCGAATCCAGCTGCCCGCAATTAGAAGGGGACCTTGCTGCGCTGCGGCTGGCGGTTGGCTGGCCCGGCGAGCGTGGAAGCCTGCCCCGGGCTCGTGAAATTGATCTTGTCGGCGTCGAGCAGCAGCGGACGATTCAGCGTGACGTCGAGCGTCGTGCCGCGCGGAAGCTCCGCCTCCGGCCCACGCGAGAGCAGCACGCCAATCAATCCTGCGGCGGCTCCGATTCCTGCTCCGATTCCCGCTCCCTGCCCGCTTCTCCCGGCAATGGCGCCAATCCCAGCGCCGGCGGTCGTCGTCTTGGCCACGGTGCCGATGTCCGAAGCCTTGTCCGTGTCGCCCTTGATCTTGCCTTCTTCATCGGTCGTCTCACTCCCGCCGGTGCCCGCGTTCGAAGGCACCGCATTGAAGCTGGCGACGTATCCATTCGGCAGGATGAGCGTGTTCAGCTTGATCATCAATTCCGCGCGTCCCTTGACGCGCCCCGCTCGCTTCGATTCCACCACTTCGCCGCCGACGAACGATCCGGCGGGAATGAGGATGCGGCCGTCCTGGATGATGGGGAAAAGCGTCTCGAGATAGACAGGATCGCCCGCGCGCGCCGAGCGCGTCGAAATCGCGTTGTGCAGCACCAGCGGCAGCTTCGTGCCTACGGGAACTTCAATCTTGCCTTTAACCGCCGGCGAAGGAACAAGCGCCGCAATCGCAGCGGGCGTTTGTCCTGGAGCGCCTTCGGGCTGTGCCGGGGTTTGTGCCTGGACGGGCTGCTGAGCGGGCGCCTGTGCCGAGGCGGCAATCGCCAGCAAGAGCGTCAACACGGCCGCCCCGATCATTCTCCCGTGCACCGTTTGCGCGCCCATGAAAACCTCCCGCAACTGCTCTTCGATGCGATGCCTGCCCTGACACCACAGATGCTTCGAGGGTACGCCTGCTGGAATGTATCTTGCAATGCTCGGCGGTCGCTTGCCGCCCCGATTTGACACTCATCCGCGTTGCGTTCTAGTCTGGGCTCGTCACTCGGAAGGGAGAATCGAATGGCCAAGCTGGCGCTGGTTTACGGGATGCGATTGTTTCCTGCGGAGGACCTCGACGCCGTGGGCGAAGCGAACGTCACCATGAAGAATGGCCGGACCGGCCGCGTGACGATGCATTTGATCGAGGGCAGCAAGCAGGACATCGAAAAAACCCTCCGGCAATCCATCGAAGCTTTTTTTGAGATGTACCCGGAAATCTAGCCGGCTCGACGCATCTCGCGGCTTTCGAAAATTCAAGCGTCTGCGGAAATTCTCAGCGGCAAAAATCAGGTCAGCACGACGGTTTGCCCCGTCAGGTCGAAGCGCTTGCGGCAGCGAATATTCCGGCAGGCCACCATCTCGTCCACGCGAACCATGTAGGACCTGGCCTTCTCGAAATGTTTCCGGTCTTCTTCGTTCGAGCCCTTCGGCAGCGCCGCCTTCTTCGTCCGCACCATCCACCGAACCGGAAACGCATTTTCCTGGCGGCAGTGCGGGCAGACCAATGTCATCTGCTTCGTTTCTTCTTTTTCGTCGTAAAACCTTCGCTCGTCCATGGCCCCTGCTCCGCCCTGCGGATTTTTCCCGGCGCTCGCACGCGTCGTCAGGGCTTGTACAACTCATCGAGCGTCACGAATTCCAGCCCCGCTTCGTTCCACCGCGGCAGCCAATATTCGAGCGCCGCTACCGTGTGCCTCCGGTCGCCCTCGAGCCTACGGTGGTCGCCGTCGTGCAACAGGACAATATCGCCTCCGCGAGCGCGGCGCAAGCGTTCGATGACTCGCTCCGCCGGTTGCGGCTTCCAGTCCCATGCCCACACCGACCACATCACCACCGCTGAAAATCCGCTGCGCCGCACGACGCTGCCAAGGTGCGGCCCGCGAAATCCGTAGGGCGGGCGCATCCAGCGAACGCTCCGCCCCGCGAGCATTCGCCCCGCGGCCGCGCCAATCGCTTCCCGGCACCGCGACAGCTCGTCTTCGATTCGCCGCGGCGATTGCCAGATCAGATTCGGATGCGTTTCCGTGTGATTGCCGAGCGCATGGCCGCGCGCCGCAATCTCCTCCGCCAGCTCCGGACACGCGCGAACAAATTCCCCGATCAGAAAAAAGGTTGCGCGGACGCGGTGCCGTTCCAGGAGATCGAGCAGGCCCGGCGTGATCGCAGGGTTTGGCCCGTCGTCGAACGTCAGCGCCATCGTTCGCGCGTTGCCGGTGCGGCGAATCGTGCGGCCATACAATTGCGACGCCGGACTCATGGCGCCCCAGGCTCCTACTCCGGCGCAGCCGGCTGCGCTGGCGAGTGCAGCAATGGCGGCAGAGTTCATGTGTGCGGGCGTTGCGTCACAAATCGAGCGGAAATCATTTCGGCGGCTGCACCGGGGCTTGCTTCGCCTCTTTCGAGGCGTATTCGGGCTTCGTTTCAATTTCCACGGCAATCTTTCGGCCGCCTTCTTCGCGGTATTTCACTTTGATGTGCATCCCGGGCGCTAGCTCTCCAGTCGTTTTCGTCGCCTCATCCAGTTCGATCGCAATCGAATTCGAGCTCTTGCTGAACAGCCCGATTTTCTGCACCGTGATCACTTTCCCCTTCACCGTGTGCAGGACGCCGGAAAGCGTTTTCGTGTCGGCGGCTGTTGACGCCACCGCGAAACTGCACGCGAGCAGCAAAAGCAAGAATTTTCTCTGCATGGTCCACCCCGAACTCGCTGCTATTCTCGCACGCCCCCTCGGGTGGCGCCAGCTTTGCTGCTGAAGAACACCGGCAAGTAACCTTCGATTTAGCCCTCGCGTCTAATGGGTCGTAGCCAGTGAACACGGAAAATGTCTCGAGTCTAATCGGCCGGGGTGGAGTGATAAACCTACGATTAGTTTCCGTATTGGCGCTGCTGCTTGCACCGGCTGTTTGGGCGCGCGCAGCAAGCCCCGGCCTCTTCCGCAGCGCAGGCAATCGGCGTCGTCCGCACGGCGGAAGGCGCGCCCGTTCCGGGCGCCACGGTCCGGCTGGTGAAAGCGTTTCTGCCGCCACTTTCTGGTAGGATTCCGCACCAGTGCCCGACGCCATGCCTCCGCGACCACCGCACGCTGACTGGATCCCCACCTGGATGCGATGGACGGCCGTGCTTTGGCTCGCCGTTTGGATTCCCGTCTACTGGAATTACTGGGGCTGGATCACTTTCTTCCATTTGTGCGACGTGACCGTCGTGCTGACGTGCATCGGCCTCTGGTCGAGCAATTCCCTGCTGCTCTCGAGCCAGGCTGTTTCCTCCATTCTCCTTGATCTCGCCTGGTGCCTCGACGTGGCTTGCGCTGCGCTGTTCGCGAAGCACCCCATCGGCGGCACCGAGTACATGTGGGACGCCAGCCGCCCGCTCTGGGTCCGAATGTTTTCGCTGTTCCATGTGGTGTGGCCGTTTCTTCTTCTCTGGGCGATTTTCCGCGTCGGCTACGATCGTCGCGGATGGATTCTCCAATCGGGCATCACTGCGGCCGTTCTCATTGCCTCGCGATTCCTCGGCCCGGACTTGAACTACAATTACGCGTTCGCGGATCCCTTCTTCCATCGCGCGTGGGGACCGGTTCCGATTCATCTCGTTGTTTCGCTCGCGGCCGTGATCGCCGTCGTCTACCTTCCCACCCATTGGGTGCTCTCCAGGTGTTTCGGGTTTCGCGGTGGAGCTCCTCAAGCCGATGGAGCTAGCCAATCGAACGCCGCCGCTTAAGATATCTTCAGAAGAGGACTCAGAGGAAGAGTCTGGCCGGCTATTCCGCTTTCCGCACCGCGCGCAAATCAATCCCGAGATGCTCGCACTTCTTGTACAGGTGGCTTCGTTCGAGCCCGAGCGACTTCGCCGTGTTGGTCATGTGGTGGTTGTGGCGCTTCAGCTCCGCGAGAATCGTCTCGCGCTCGAATACGTCCACGCGCTCCGCCAGCTCTCCGCTCGTGGCTGCCAAGGGGGATCCCTCGGCCGCGTGCGGCAGCGCCCGGCGAACCGATTCCGCATCTACGGCTCCCTCGGGCGCGAGCAGCAGCACTCGTTCCACCACGTTGCGCAGTTCGCGCACATTTCCCGGCCAGGAATAACGCCGCAGCTCCTCGAGCGCCTCCGGCGTGAACTCCTTCGGCTTCCAGCCGTTCTGCTCCGCCACTTGCTGCGCGAAATGGCCGGCGAGAATCGGAATATCCTCCAGCCGCTCGCGCAACGGCGGCAGCACGACCGGAAAGACGTAAATGCGGTGATACAAATCCTGGCGAAAGCCGCCCTGCCGCGCCTGCTCCTCGAGATTGCGGTGCGTCGCCACCACCACTCGCACGTCCACGCGGATCGGCCGGTCGCCACCCACTCGCTCGATTTCGCCTTCTTCGAGCACGCGCAGCAGTTTTGCCTGCATCCCGAGCGGCATGTCGCCGATCTCGTCGAGGAACAACGTGCCGCGGTGCGCCTGCTCGAATTTGCCGATGTGCCGCGCCGCCGCGCCGGTAAACGCGCCCTTCTCGTGGCCGAACAGCTCCGACTCCATCAGCTCCGAGGGCACCGCGGCGCAATTCAGCGTGACGAACGGCCCGTCGCGCCTCGCGCTTTTCTCGTGCACCGTGCGCGCCACCAACTCCTTGCCCGTGCCCGTCTCGCCGAAAATGCACACGCGCACTTCGCTCGCCGCCACGCGATCCACCTGCGTCATCACCTGTTGCATCGCCGGGCTCGACCAGACAATCTCGTGCCGGCCGAGCCGCCGCCGCAAGTCGCGGTTCTCCTCCTGGAGTCGCGCGAGCCGCAGCGCATTCTCGGCGGTCAAGATAAGCTTTTCGGACGAAAGCGGCTTCTCGAGAAAATCCGCAGCGCCCAGCCGCGTCGCGCGCACCGCCATTTCGATGGACGCTTGTCCGGACATCATCACCACCGGCGCGGCCACTCCCGCATTCTTCAAATCTTCGAGCAGCGCGATCCCGTCCTTGCCGGGCATGACCACGTCGGAGAGAATCAAATCGAATCGTTCTGACTTGGCGAGTTCGAGGGCGCGCGCGGCGTTGTCGCACACCGTGGCTTCGTGGCCGGCTAGCCGGAACGCCCGCGCAAGCGACGCGAGCGTGTTCGCGTCGTCGTCGATGATCAGCACGCAGGCTTTGGCGGGCACGGCGCGTTACGCCTCCACGCCCACGGGGCGCTTCGGGGGAGGCGGCGCCTGCACCAAATGCACCGGCGGCTTTTCCGGAAGCTCAATCCGAAACGTAGTCCCGCTGCCCGGCTCGCTCTCGACGGAAATCGTTCCGCCGTGATCGCTCACCACCGATTGCACGATCGCGAGCCCCAGTCCGGTGCCGTGCTGCTTCGTCGTGTAGTAAGGCGTGAACAGCCGCTCGCATTCCTCGCGTGTCAACCCCGTGCCCGAATCGGAAACTTCCAGGCGCACGCAGCCGTCGCGGTGTCCCGTGCGAATCGTGAGCGTGCCCCCCGCCGACATCGCGTCCATCGCGTTCAGCACCAGATTTTCGATCGCGCGGTGCAGCAGGCTCGCGTCCGCGTGAATCACCGGCAGCCGTTCGTCCAAGTAGAGCTCCGGCGTGATCTGCGGCCGGCCGACGGCGCTGAACTGCGCATCGAATAGTTTCACCACGCCGCGAGCAACTTCGTTCAAGTTGACCGGACGCAGCTCTGGAGGCGGCATCTTCGCGAAATCGCTGAACCGGCCGACGATGGCCTTCAAGGTTTCCAGTTCCGCGAGCAGCGTCGCGGTGGACTCGCGGAACACTTCCTCGAACTGTTCGGGATTTCGCTCGCGCGCGCGGCGCAAATTCTCGATGGTGATCTGCATCGGGAAGAGCGGGTTCTTGAGTTCGTGCGCCAGCCGCCGCGCCAGTTCGCGCCACGCGGCCACGCGCTCGGCCTGCAGCAAGCGGTCGCGCTGCTCCGCGATCTGTTCCGTCATCTGGTTGAACGCGCCGGCCAGCTCGCCGATTTCATCGCGCGAGTGGACCTCCACGCGCGCGTTCCAGTTGCCCGCCGCCACGGCACGCGCGCCTTCCGCGAGCTTCCGGACCGGGCGGCTGACGCGCGCCGATGCCCACCAGCTCATCAGGAGTCCGAGCAGCACGCCCAGGCCCGCCACCACGATTGCCAGGGATAAGATCCATCGCTCGAGCGCTGCCAGCTCGCTGCGAGAACTGCCCACCAGCAGCACGCCCAGCAGCTCGCCTTGCCGGCCGAGCAGCGGCAGCGCGTGAAACGTTTCGGCGCTGCCCGCGTCGCGCGTCCAGCGCACCAACCCGCTCAGCTCGCGCGGATGCGCGCGCTCCTCGTTGATGATGGGCCCAAATCGTTCCGCCTGCGCCACCGGCCCATTCGTATCGGTTAAATCCAGCGCCGAAAACTTCTCGTCGATATTCCGGTAAAGCAGCGCCCGCATTCCCGCCGGCAGCACGAGCGAAGCGAGAAATTCTTTTCCCAGCCGCTCGCCGCCCACGATGAACATTCTCTTCTCGCCCACCGGGACCACCGAAACGGAAAGCAGCGCGAGCGCCGGGCCTTCCGGCAAATCTTCGCGCTTCAGGAACGCGCCGCGCGCGCCCCAATCCTGCGGCTCCGTCACCCAATCGTTCTTGTAGCCGAAGCGCGCTGGCCATTGCGCCGAGGAAATGATCGTGCCGTCGCTTGTGACGATCTCGAGGAAATCGAGTTGATGCGCTTCGGACAGCCCTCGCGCGTCGTTCACATAGAGCGATGGATCAGCCTGCGCGCGGCTCAGGTCGATGGCCATCCGCAGCGTGGCTTCAGCCTCGGCGATGCCTTGAATGCGCACCACGATGTCCTGCCCGCGGCGCACGAATTCGCGCTGGAACTGGGCGACGAACGCATCGCTGTGCCGTGCGTCCTGCTGCTCGAAGGCGCGCCGCGTCGTCACCGTCACCCCGGCCGCCACCAGTCCGACGGCGATCAGCACCGTCAGCGTGAAGACGACCAGCAGGCGCCTGCGGAAACTCATCGCTTCTCTCCCGTCGCGGAGTTTCCCACGGGAGCGCTTCTCGCGGGCGCGTCGAGCCACACATCGGCGAGCCGCCAGCCGCCCCAGCGAAGCGGCATCCAATCCTTCACTTGTGCGTTCAGGCCGATGATCTCCGGCAAATGAACCAGCGGAACGATTCGGAAACCCTCTATGACGGCCCGCTCGCGCGCATACAGATCCTCCGGCGACGCCGGGTTCGGCAGAGGTGCGGCATTCGCGGGCGCGAGTGAAGACGCAAGCTGCGCCACAAATTCTGCAAGGGCTGCGCGCGGATCGGGCGATGCCATGCGCAAACGCATCACGCGCGCATCCACGTTCGCCGCCTGCGCGGCGGTGAGCGCTTGCGTGGAGACTCGAATTCCAGCGTCGTGCGCGTTCACGGCAATCCGCTCCGCTACCGCCTGTTCAAGCGCGTCCGAGGAATCATAGCCCAGCACGAGCGCGGGCGGCACAGGAGAGATTTGCGAAACGATTTGCCGAGCGCGCGCCGGGTCGGCCGCGGTGGAAAATAGAAATGCGTAGCCGCTCGACCATTGCGGCAGCAGTCCCCCCGCGGGCTCGCCCTGCTTTTGCAGCAGAAAATTCGCCAGCGCGCCGCGGTCAATCGAGTGGGCCAGCGCTTCGCGGACGCGTGCATCCTCCACAACGGGCCGGCCGGTTGTGAAGACCAGCGCGAGCAGATCCACGGGCGCCGAAGCCCAGATGCGCGCGCCGCGTTCGGTCGCGCGACGCGCCTGCTCCGGCGCGATTTCGACCAGGTCGGCCCTGCCCACTTCGAGGTCAATCAACTGATCGCGCGCCGCGCGGCCCATTTGTACTTCAATCGAGTCGATGAACGGCCGTCCTTCCCAACTGTCCTCATTTGCCGTAAACACGGCGCTGCTGCCCGGATGCCACTCCGCGATTCGGAATGGCCCGGTGCCGATCGGCGCGCCATCGGCGCCGCGTCGCACAATCGCATTCCGCGCAGCGGCGAGTTCCGCCGGCAGATTCGGCTGCGGCATTTCGCTGACGATTTGAATCGAATCGCTGCGGTTTCTTCCGTACTCACCGGTGAATCCGGTGACCTGCCAATTCGGGTGATTGCCACGCAAGATGGGCGCAACCTCGCCGGCTGAAAGCGCGGTGCCGTCCTGAAACTTGACACCACTGCGGAGCTCCAGGATCCACGTCTTCCCGTCTTCGCTTGAACTCCAGGAAGCTGCCAGCCCCGGCTGCGGCCGCCCCGCATCATCGAGCCTCGTGAGCGTGTCGAAAACGAGCGCCATCAATTTTTCCTGGGCCGCGGCGGCAGCAGGATTTGTGGCCATCGTCGCCGGGTCGAGCGAATTCACTTGCGCTCGCATCTCGACGCGCAGCGTGCCGCCATAGCGCGGCCTTCGCGCCGACCGCGTGCTCGCCGCGGCGAACAACAGCGCGCCCGCGAGGCTAATGACTGCAAATGATCGAAAGGCTGTACGCCTCATATTGCCCCGACTTCAAATCGTGTACCACCGCATTCGCTGTCTTGCCATCCGTCGCCGGCCACAGGGACACGATGGGCCCGGCAAACTCCACGGGCTGGCTCACGGCCACCGCCTGCCCGCCGTCAATTTCGTACGTCGCCACCGAATCCGGCTGTGTCCAATCGCCCGCGCGTGTGACTAATACTTGCCACGCAGCGCCGCACCCGCTGCCGACCGCGGCAATCTCGCTGCCCCATCCGGAATACACGGCCGCCGGCGTAGCCGAGTCTTCGTAGAGCCGGGCAACGCCATCAAGACCGGTGAGAATCCAATGCGTCACTTCGCGCGATTTCATGACCGCCGCCGAAAAGAATGGCGGAAGCTTCTCCTCCGTCCGGCCGTAGGTCGTCACTAAACCGGTGAAGTAATTCCTTGTTGCCGTAAAGGGTGCGGAGCCGCGCTCTTCTCCACCTGCGTCGAGGGGCCACTCATCCTCCGCTT
Source organism: Terriglobia bacterium (assembly GCA_041496565.1). Lineage (GTDB taxonomy): Bacteria > Acidobacteriota > Terriglobia > Acidiferrales > UBA7541 > JBGPTK01. The sequence continues at coordinate 15,167 of JBGQEW010000032.1, forward strand.
CCGAACCATCCCTGCATTCGGTCGTCAATTCGCGGTGCACAACACCTTCGCAGGAAACCCCTGGAAGCCCAGCGTTGTACCCTTCGCGGTCGAGGCCGAGCCGTCCCCGCACATCGCGCGGCCAGGGATTTTGGTGCGGAACGCTCTCGGCTTGCTGAAATCGCCAGCGTGACTCCGTGAAGCGGTACATCGCGATGCGCTCTGGCTCCATCACCAGAAGCAGCGGCATCCCATCCGGCGCCAGCGGAGGCAACACAAAATCCAGAATCGGCTGTGGCTGCTGCCACACGAGTTCCTTGTGCAGCGTCAGCGCCGGTGATGAAATCGATGGCGCGCCTGGCATCGCTCCCGGCGCCACCACCATCACCACCTGCTGCGCGTCGCCACGATGAATTTCCGCGACCCATAGATAACCCTGCACGTTTTCGGCCAGTGTGACGCGGACCTCCGCGTCTGCCGGCGGCGCCGCCGCCAGCCGTGCTCCGCGGCTGCGCAGTTCTCCCTCCAGCGCTCCACGCACGCGCGCAAATTCTGCCGTGCCCAGCGGGGAAAGATTCCGCACCTCGAGCGCGATCGAAGTATGGGGACCCGTGGCGGCATAAATCTTCTGCGCAAGCTCCTGCACAGTTTTGTCACGGTCTTGCGCTCGCGGCGCGAGCGAAGAAATCAGAAGCAGAACAAGAAAGAATGTGGCTCGGAAAAAACGACCAGCTCGGCGGGCGGCTCCCATGAGTTTGCGCACGTGTTTCCTGGCCCGCGATCATAGCACAAGCCGTCCCCGGCCCAAGGAAGCGGCCACCCATTACGTAGGACGGTCTCATTTTTCTTGCTCACCATTTCCGCTGCCGCACATCTAAGCGGAAAGCAGGCAGGGTGGGGTGTATCCGGTGGGCGGTGCAATCCCTCGCGTGCACGAATGCTGAGCGAGTGGTAGGATTCCAGGGCTTTACTTGAATTGAGCCAAACGATTTCGCGGCCGATGCCCGCGGGGAAGAGTCGAAGGGAAGAACATGAACACGAAGAAAATCTTTTTTCTGCTCTTGATTTGTGCGCTCAGATTTTCGATGGTCGCCGCGGCCGCGCCTCCGGAAACGCAACAAACCCATCTGATGCGCTTCGCGGACATTTCCAAAGACGACGTCGTTTTCTCCTACGCGGGCGACCTCTGGATCGTGCCGCGCGCGGGAGGCCAGGCGCGCCGTCTGACGGCGCATCCCGGCGATGAACTCTTCCCCAAGTTTTCTCCTGATGGCAAATGGATCGCCTTCACCGGCCAGTACGACGGCAACTCGGACGTTTACGTGATCCCGTCCGCGGGCGGCGAACCGCGCCGACTGACCTTCCATCCCAGCGTCGACATCGTCCTCGGCTGGACGCCCGACGGCAAAAAAATTCTCTTCCGTTCCGGCCGGGCGAGCGCGCCCGCTCCCGGCGTCAACACGAAGCTTTTCCTCGTCTCGCCTGAGGGTGGCGCGCCGGAAATGTTGCCGGTACCGCGCGCCGATTTGACCAGTTTTTCTCGCGACGGCCGCCGCATCGCTTACTTGCCGACCTCGCAGGAATTCCGCACCTGGAAGCGTTATCGCGGCGGCTGGAACCTGCCGATCGCCATCTACGATCTCGACAAGAACACTTACGAGGAACTGCCGAAGTCGAAGGGCATGGATCTGTTTCCCATGTGGCATGGGGACTCGATCTACTTCATTTCCGATCGCGACGGCCTGATGAACCTCTACCGCTACGAACTCGGAAACAAGCAGACCACGAAGCTCACGAACCACAAGGAATACGACATCAAGTGGCCCAGCCTGGGTCCCGACGCCATCGTGTACGAAAACGGCGGCCTTCTTTATTCCTTTGATCTCGCGAGCGGCAAAGCCGGCAATCTTTCCATCACGGTGGCGAGCGACGACATCGTTGCTCGCGCTGAAATCAAGCCAGTGGCCGACACGATTCGCTCCTTCGCGCTCTCGCCCAGCGGCGCGCGCGCCGTGTTCGAAGCTCGCGGCGACGTTTTCACTCTTCCCGTCGAGCACGGCAACGCCCGCAATCTGACCCAGAGCCCCGGCGTTCATGAACAGAATCCGGTCTGGTCCCCCGACGGGAAATGGGTCGCTTATCTTTCAGATAAATCCGGCGAGTGGGAAATTTATTTCCGTCCGCAGAAGGGCGGCGATGAAGTTCGCGTCACGAAGGACGGCGATGCCTATCGCTATGGTCCCCTATGGTCGCCCGACAGCAAGAAGCTGCTCTACTGGGACAAGAAGCTGCAGCTCTGGTACGTGGACATCGATCAGAAGACGCCGGTGCTGATTGACAAGGACGATTACAACCAGCTCAACGGGGGCGATTGGTCGCCTGACAGCCGCTGGGTTGCCTATGCGAAGCAGACACCGAACCTCACGCGCTCGCTTTACCTCTACTCGCTCGAGCAGAAGAAGGCCACGCAAATCACCACCGGCTTTTACGACGACCTGAATCCCGTCTTCGATCCCGAGGGCAAGTATCTCTTCTTTATTTCGCAGCGATTCTTTTATCCCAGCTCCGGGCAGCTCGAGCAACGCTTCAACTACTACGACTCTCAAGGACTGTTCGCCATCACCTTGAAGGCGGATGAGGCGTCGCCGTTCGCTCCGCAAAGCGATGAAGAAAAAGGTGCGGGAGAAGAAAAGAAGCCCGGCGACAAGGCCGATGCCGAGAATGATTCGAAAGACACGGCGAAAAAGGATGCGGCCCAGGAAGAAAAGGAAAAGGGCGAAAAAGAAAAGAAGACGGAAGAAATCAAGCCCATCCAGGTGGATCTCAACGGAATCGGACAGCGCGTCGCTCAGGTCCCGGTCCCCGCGGGCATCTATAGCGCACTCGCCGCACGCAAGGGCAAGCTTTTCTATATCTCGACGCCGCTCGAAGCCACGCAAAACGCATTGCCGGGCCCGCCCAAGCCTTCGAACACACTGCATCTGTTCACTATGAAGGAGCGTGAGGACAAAGCGCTCCTCGAAGGCATCGACGCCTATGATCTCGACAAGGATGGCGGCAAGGTCATCTCTAAGTCCGGCGAAACGTACAGCGTCACCGATGCCGTCCCCGGCAAGGCCAAGGTCGGCGCGGGCCACCTCAACATCGGCAACCTGCAAGCCCTGATCGATCCCCGCGCCGAGTGGCGAGAAATTTTCCACGAAGCCTGGCGCATCGAACGCGACTTCTATTGGGACCCCAAAATGGGCGGGCTCGATTGGAACAAAGTGGGCCAGCGGTATGAAGCCCTGCTCCCATGGGTCGCCCATCGCAGCGATCTCAATTACATCATCGGCGAACTGATCGCCGAGCTGAACACGTCGCACACCTACGTCGGCGGCGGTGACGTTCCCGAGTGGAAACACGTCAGCGTCGGCTTGCTCGGTGTGGACTACGAAGCCGACCACGGCTTCTACCGCTTCAAGAAAATCTACCACGGCGAAAATTGGAGTGACCAGACTCGCTCGCCGCTTACCGAGCCGGGAATCAAGGCGAAGGAAGGCGACTACCTCGTGGCTGTGAACGGCGTCGATGTGCGTACGCCCGCCGATCCCTTCGCCTTTTTCCAGGGCCTCGCCGGTCAGGTCGTCACGCTCAAAGTGAACGACAAGCCCAACGCCGACGGCGCGTGGGAAATCATCGTCCGTCCCATCGCCAACGAGAATGCCCTGCGCTACCTCGATTGGGTCGAATCAAGACGCAAACGCGTCGAGGAAGCCACCGGCGGACGCATCGGCTACATGCACGTGCCCAACACGTCCATCGAGGGCGTGATCATGTTCGACAAATATCTGACCGCGCAGGCCGGCAAAGACGGCATCATCGTCGACGAGCGCTTCAACGGCGGCGGCAGCATCCCCGACTTCTACACGGAGAAGCTGCAGCGCCAATTGCTCGCACTTGTTGCCCCGCGCGACGGCAAGGATCAGCCCTGGCCCCCGGTCGCGATTTACGGACCGAAGGTCATGATCGTCAACGAGCTTGCCGGCTCGGGCGGCGACCTTTTTCCGTGGTTCTTCAAGCGTGAAAAGATCGGCCCGATCGTCGGCACACGGACGTGGGGCGGCCTGGTGGGGATCAACCGAGGCATCCCGCTGATGGATGGCGGCTACGTCACCGCACCGGAAGCCGGATTCTGGTCCACCGACAACGGCGGCGAGTGGGTCGTTGAAAATCATGGTGTCGATCCCGACTATCCCGTCGAGCAGCGGCCGGACCTCGTCGTGAAGGGCGAGGATCCGCAGCTCGACAAGGCCATCGAGCTCGCGAAGGAAGCGCTGAAGAATTACACGCCGCCTCCGCCGCGCCCGAAGTATCCCAAGAAAGCGATGTAGCAATCTTTGCCACAAGCCCGGAGGCTCCCGCCTCCGGGCTCTTGCTCTCGGACTCGCAGCGGCGCTCCTCTCGCGATCAGCGCTTCGTCAGTGCTCAAACTAACCTCCGCAGGACCATTTGCCATCCCGCCGCCATGATAGAACTGCGATTCGAGAACCAACTTGACTCGCTTCCGCGAGCGGTCTAATTTGGCGGCAAGGTCCACTCATGCTTCCCGTCAAGGAGCGCTGATATGAAAAATCGTTGGCTCGCCTACTGGGGATGTGTATTGCTCCTGGGTCTCTCTGCGGTGTGGCTGGTGGATCGGGCGAACGTGCTGGCCGCGCATCCGCCCGCTGGATGCACCTGCGGTTGCGGCGGGACGCCGCGGCCATTCTGCGCGCATCGTTGCAGCGGCAACCCCTGCACCGGAACATCCGCGAAGCAAGAGTCTAGCCCCGCCGCCGACGCGGCCAAGGGATGCACTTGCGGCTGTGGCGGAACACCGCGTCCGGCCTGCGCCCATTCCTGCGGCGGCAATCCCTGCACTGGCGGGGCTCTCAACACCTCGCGCATCATTATTGGAGAGGTAGTCGAGAACCAGCCTTCGAGCTTCAGCGTCGTCGGGCAAAACGGCAACTCGCTCACCGGATTTGTCGTGGAGTTCGATGATGGCCAGCGGGCGAAGACCGACGACCGTGGAGAAGCCACCTTCACACCTAAGTCCCACAAGGCGCTCAAGGCCAACATTCCCGGAGTTGCCGCCACCAGCGTCAGCGTCTTGACTGCGGAACAGGCGAGCAAGAGCCCGTCGCGCGTACCGCACATTGCCATGGCAGGCATGCAGATGAGCGTCACCCGCGCGGGAATGTTTGACGGCAATGCGGGCAATACGCATGCCAAGATCGGCAGCATGCCCTGCGCCGTGATGTTCGAGTCGCC
>JBGQEW010000033.1:0-20091 GCA_041496565.1 Terriglobia bacterium
GCTTCGTCTGCGCCCGCCCGCGCTACTGAAGGTGAACCTGCGAAACGAATATTCGCGCTGTTACGTGACGCGGCGAATCCTGGCGGATGGGGGCAGCTATTTCGGGCCATTCGCGAGCCGCAAAATCGCCGAATCGTTCGCAAATGAATTCTTGAATCTCTTCAAGATTCGCCGCTGCCAGATCAAAATCCGGCGCGACCCGGCTTTTCCCGGCTGCATTTATTCAGAAATGAAAATGTGCCTGGCGCCGTGCTTCGCGGGATGCTCGAAGGGAGAATATGACGTCGAATTGGGCCGCGTGCTCGAAACGCTGGCGACCAGCGGCGCGGCTCTGACTGCGGAGATGGGACGCGAGCGCGCGGCTGCGAGCGAGGCGCTCGATTTCGAGCGCGCCGCCGGGCTGCACAAGAAACTCGAAAAGATCGATAGCGTCCTGCGCGGCTTCCCGGAACTCGCGCGGCGAGTGGATCAGCTCGACGCGGTGATCTTGCAGAAGGCGGTGGAAGAGAATGCCATCGCGGTATTCGCCGTTCGCCAAGGGTTGATCGCCGATCCGTTCCTGCTGCGCTTTGCTGAGCTGTCGAGCCAGCCGCGTTCGGTGGAAGAAATCCTGCGAGGGCAGTTGGAGCCGGAAGGGAAAGCGCCGCTCAGCACTGATGAACGCGGAACTGCGGATGAAACCGGAGCGGGCGGAGACTTCCGCGCGCGATACGGATTTCGCGGAGAAGCCGGCGCCCTCGGGGAGCACCTGGCGCTGCTGGCGCGATGGTTTTATTCGAAGCCGAGGCAAGGCGAGATTTTTTTTCCGACACCCGGATGGCCGTACCGGCGAATCATTCGCGCCTGCTCGCGCGTGATGAGTCCGCAGACTGTTCCTGAGCCACGCAGCCCGGAAGATTAGACAGCGGCATTCAGCGCTCACTCGATTCGTGTAAACCATCTGCTATACTGCCCCGCTTGCGTATGCCCGTCCGCGCCAGCGAGGTTTGATGCCCTCTTCAGCCGCCTCACCGACCGCACGCATTCCCGGATTCGCAACGCCTGATGGCACGCGGCGCTACGCAGAACGCCTGCGCACGAAAACTGCCGCGCGACATTTCCGCGAACAGAATGGTCTGCTGATTTCTTCGATCGGAATCGGCACCTACCTGGGCGAGCCGGACGCGGCAACGGATCAGGGCTACACCGACGCAGTGGCCGCGGCGGTGGAAAACGGCGTGAACTTGATTGATACGGCGATCAACTACCGCTTCCAGCGTAGCGAGCGATCGGTTGGCGCGGCGCTGCGGAAGCTCGTCGCGGCGGGAGTGGCGCGCGATGAGCTCGTGCTTTGCACGAAGGCGGGCTTTCTGACGACGGACGGCGAGATGCCTGCCGAGCCTGTCGAATATTTCACGCGTGAGTACGTCGAGCCGGGCGTGTTTCGCGTGGACGAGATCGCGGCGGGCTGTCACTGCCTGGCGCCGAGCTTCCTCGAAAACCAACTCGAGCGCAGTCTGAGAAATCTTGGCGTCGAATGTGTCGACGTCCTCTATCTGCACAATCCCGAGACTCAGTTAGGAGAAGTGGCGCGCGAGAATTTCAATGGCAGGATGCGCGCGGCGTTTCAGTTCCTGGAAGCGGCAGTGGCGACGGGAAAGATTCGGATGTACGGCCTGGCGACATGGAATGCCTTTCGACAGCCGGAGACGGCGCAAGACTACCTATCGCTCGAGGAGATGACGGGCCTGGCGCGCGAAGCGGCGGGCGATCAGCATCATTTGCGGTTTGTGCAGTTGCCGTTCAATCTGGTGATGCATGAGGCGCTGACGCGTCCGAACCAGGTAGTGGCCGGCCGGAAGGTTTCGATGGTGCAAGCGGCGAGACCGCTCGGGATCACTCTTGTCACCAGCGCGCCACTCCTGCAGGGCCAGCTCACCCACGACTTGCCGGCCTATGTTGCCGAGGCGCTGGGATGTTCGAGCGATCTCGAACGGGCCTTGCAGTTCGCGCGCTCGTCGCCGGGAATCACGACGGCGCTGGTGGGAATGAGCAGCGCCGAGCACGCCCGCGCGAATCTTTTGCTCGCCGCCACCGAGCCTGCCGAGCGCGATCAATTCCTGCGGATATTCGAGCGGAGAAAATAAGTTCCCGCGGCGGACGAGCACAACTCCGGTAACCGGAGACCCAGGTCGAACGTTTCGCCTTCCCTTTTCTGATTTTTCTTCAGTGGCCATCAGCCTCGATTCGAAACTTCCACTTTCAGTTCCGGATGTCGTTCCGAGAGCCACGCGTCGAGCGCTCCAGCCATCTCCGGAAGATGACCCGCGAAGAAATGGTCGGCGTCATTGACGAAGACGAGCTTTTTCGGATCGGGGAGTTGCACAACGAGTTCCTCGACGCGGTCGCGCGAGGCAAATGGATCACGGCCTCCGAGCAGAAACAGCTTCGGCTTGGCACAGTCGAGCAGGTAGGAGAAGTCCGAGTCGTTGACGGGAATGCCGAGGCCCGCCATCTCCGCCACACGGGAATCACGGCAGGCCACGCGAAGTCCCACCCACGCGCCGAAGCTGAAGCCGGCGAGGAGAATGGGCCGGGAAGGGAATTCGGAGGCAAGGTAATCGAGCGCAACGCGGACATCTTCGGCTTCTCCGCGGCCGTTGTCGTGCGCGCCTTCGCTCAGACCCGCGCCGCGAAAGTTGAAACGCATGACCGGGAGGCCGCGATGATGCAGCGTCTTCGCCGCCTGATAGACGACTTTGTTATGCATCGTCCCGCCAAACAGCGGATGGGGATGGCAGACCAGCGCAGCGAGCGGCGGGTTGGCAAGACGCGAAGTCCACAGCATCCCCTCCAAGCGCCCCGCCGGCCCTTTCAGAAAGAGACTGCGATGGAAAACGTCGGCCATGTCGATGAGATTTTGAGTCTCAAGCGGAAGTTCCACCGGCAGACAGAGACTTGCCCTGCCGCTTGAACTCGACGGCGGCGCGCTGTTCGAACGCGCCCGGCACAGCCTCGATGCGCACGACTCGAGATGGCATTTCTCCCTTGCTGGCCCACTTGCCGTGGCGCAACTCGAGGAGCACGGTCTCGCCCGCGGAGTAGAGCCGGGAAGTTTCAAAGCGCATGCCGCCTTCGGAGATATCCGTCGTCATCGTTTGTTCCGGCCAGGGCGAGCTGGATTCACGCGCGGTGAGGGGCAGGGCAAGAGGAACACGCGCGCTGGCGCGGCGTTCACTTTCGACGGGGTGCGAGAAATAGCTCGTCGATGATTCGAATTCGAGCGCGATGAGAAAGCTGGATAGCGAAGCCAATTCCACGCGCACGACGCGCGCCGGCGTCTCCGGCTGCGCGGACGTGGTGGCGGAGTCGAACGGAAATGTCACCCAGAGACGCGCGCCTTCGCCGCAAGCTTCGGGAAGGCAAAGAAGCAGTCCCCCGCGAGAGGCGTCGAGCGACCGGCTGACTTCGAGCCGGTACCCGAACGGGCCCAGCCAGCGCAGCCGCACCGGCAAGTGGAGTTGCGCGCGCGGGTGACGTCGCTGCTCGACCAAGAGAGCTGCGTGAAACATCTTGCATCATCCTAACGGCCGACGGCGAGGAGGTCAAACGCGACCGACGGCCGTGTGTCCTCCACCGGGAGCGCCATCTTGCCGGGGCGAAGGGAGTCGAGGAAGTAAATTCGCAGTGCCGGCCGCAGGCACGCTCGTTGAGATTCTAATTCTCGTTGCGCTTTAAGTGGCTCTTTGCTAGGGTTTGCGGGAGAATTGCGAACGCCCCGAGGGTAGGACAACATGGAAAACCAGGTAGAACGTCGGGCGGCCCGCCGTTTCACTATGGCGCTTCCCATCAAAGTCCGCATACCGGCGGAGGGCGGTTTTGTGGAACAGACCGCCGAAACGCGAGACGTGAGCTTCCGCGGCCTCTACTTCCTGTGCGATTCCACGGTCGAGACCGGCGATTCGATCGAGCTGGTCCTCACGCTGCCGCAGCGCATCACGCTGGCGGGCGATGTGCACATTCGCTGCTTCGCCAAAGTGCTGCGTGTGGAAGACCACTCTCCCCGCCGCGGCGTGGCCGCTCGAATCGAGCGCTACGAGTTCCTTCCTGCCGCTGCCTGACCATCCCGCGGAAGCGGAGTACAATACCGCTCATCCGAATCTTGCTGGAGGATGTATGTATCACTACGATCCTAGGACGGCCCTCGATGAGTTGCGCGATGATGCGGTGTTGCCGCATCCCGTTCACCTGCGCGACATGATCCTGCGGACCAAGCTCGGCGCCGATGCCGCGCTCGATTTGAACCGCGAATTCCAAACGTATCTGGCGCGGTTCGGCGAGGCTCAGAAAATCGCGCTGGAGATTCTGGAAAAGCTCGCCGTGGGCGTTTCCAAAGCTTCCTAAGAACGCCGGGATTCCATCTAGATTGCGGCGCGGGCGATCGCGCAACCGAAAGAGGTCGCAGAAATCCCGGAAGAGTGCATCAACCTGCCTGCGAGAAGCATTTGAATCGTAAGGACGTTTGCACATTAGATTGGAAAGATAGGCGCGCGCGGAGAAGACTAAGGCATGGCGCGACAGACGCTCCTGATCGACGCGGACGACACGCTTTGGGAGAATAATATTTTCTTCGAGCAGACGATTGAGACTTTTCTCGATCGCATCGAGCCGCTTGGCTTCACGCGCGAGTATGCGCGCCGCATCCTGAACGAAACCGAACGGCGCAACATCCGCCAGCACGGATACGGCGTGCGCAGCTTCCGCCGTTCGCTCGAAGACACCTATCTGAAACTGGCCGGGAACATGGCGCGCCGGGAGCTGGTCCAGGAAATTGCTCGAATGGCGGGCGAACTCGAGAACACTCCGCCGCGCATCCTCGACGGCGTGCCGGATACATTGGCGTACCTGGGCGAGCGTCATCGCCTGATCTTGCTGACGAAGGGAGAAGCGGCGGAGCAGGCGGCGAAGGTGGAGCGCTCCGGCTTGCAGAAATTTTTTGATGCGATTGAAATCGTGCCGGAAAAAGACTTGCCGACCTATGAGCGCGTGGTGCACCAGCTCCGGGTGGTGAAGACGCATAGCTGGATGGTGGGCAACAGCCCGCGCAGCGACATCAATCCGGCGCTTCAAGCGGGACTGAATGCGGTATTCATCCCGCACCCGGCGACGTGGGAGATGGAGAAGTCCGAGGTCGAAAGCGGCACGGGAAAGCTGCTGATCGTCGTGAGCTTCCGCGAGCTTCGGAATCATTTCTAGGCGTTCTTGTAACGGTGAGCTGAATTCATGGCGGACTATCGCGCTGATTTTGCGGATTTCGAGGGCGTCAGCTATCTGAACGCGGCGCTGCAAGGCCCGCTGCCGTTGATTTCCGTGAATGCGTCAAAGATGGCGCTGGAATGGAAGAAACTCCCGCACCAACTTCCCGACGAAGCGTATTTTGGACTGCCGGACCGCGTTCGCGCGGCGGCGGCGCGCCTGATCGGCGGGGCTCCCGACGAAATTGCCATCACGACGGGAGCAAGCGGAGGACTGATCGCCGTCGCGCTCGGAATGGAATTCAAGCCCGGCGATGAGGTGCTGGTGGCGCGAGGAGAATTTCCGGCGCACTTCACCACGTGGCTGCCGCTGGAGGAGACGGAGGGTATTCACGTAAAACGCGTGGTCCCGCGCGAGCGTTTTCTCACCGCGGATGATTTCATCGCGCAGATCGGCCCGCGCACGCGACTGATCTCGACCAGCCTGGTGCGCTTCGACAACGCGTTGCGGCTCGATGCCAAGCGCCTATCGGACGCGTGTCATTCCGCGGGAGCGCACCTTCTGCTCGACGCGAGCCAATGCGCCGGGGCGATGCCCATCGACGTGCGCGCGCTGGGCGCCGATTTTCTGGTCGCGGCGGGATACAAATGGCTGCTCAGTCCCTACGGCACAGGATTTTTCTGGCTTCGCCGGGAACTGATCGAGCGAATGCGCCCCGCACCGTGCTATTGGATGGGGCTCGACGGCGCGGACAAGTTCCATTCCTTATCGGTCGAGCGGCTGAACTTCACGCCGACCGCTCGCCGCTGGGATTCGCCAGAAACGGGGAGCTTCACCAACCTGGCGGCGATGGAGGCTTCGCTCGAATACCTGCTGCAAGTGGGCGTCGAGAGCGTTTGGAAACATAACAATACTTTGATTGAGCAGATCATCGAGCGGTTGCCGCGCGATCGCTGCGTGCTGGCAAGCCCGGGCGAATCCGAGCAGCGGGGGCCGTTCGTCTGCGTCGCCGCGCGCCAGCCGGGAGCTTCAGGCGAGCTGCACAAGAAACTGAACGAGGCCCATGTATTCGTCAGTTTGCGCGAAGATGCGCTGCGGATCGCGCCGCATCTTTACAACACCGAGCGCGATATCGCGCGGCTGATTTCGATCTTGTCCGTGTAGGGCCCGGCTTCCCGCCAGGCCGGGCCGACGCAAGCCCGCTTCTATCAACCTGCAGAGCAGGAGAAAGGAAACGCATTGGCTTCCAGCGGAGACAAGGCGTGGCCGCGAGTGGCCGTGATGGGCGCCGGAGCAGTGGGTTGCTATTTCGGCGGCATGCTCGCGCGCGCGGGCGCGCCGGTGACGCTGATCGGCCGGCGCGAACACGTCGAAGCTTTCGCGCGCCAAGGACTGTTCCTCGACAGCGTGCATTTCCAGGAACGTGTTGCCGTTGGCGCTTCGACACAGCCCGATGCCGCGAGCAACGCCGAGCTTGTGCTGTTTGCCGTAAAGACGCTGGACACCGAGCACGCGGCGCGCGCGCTCGCGCCGCATCTCGCGCCCGGGGCGATTGTCGTCAGCCTGCAGAACGGCGTGGACAATGTGGAACGAATTCGAGCGGCGGCCGGCTTCGAAGCGTTGCCGGCCGTCGTGTACATTGCCGCCAGCATGTCCGCGCCGGGATGCGTGAAGCACCTGGGCCGCGGAGATCTGATCCTCGGCTGGCTTCGCGGCTGGCCGCAGCGGCGGCACGAAATCGAGCGCGTGATGGCATGGTTCGCGCGGGCGGAAGTGCCTTGCAAGATGTCCGAGAGCTTCGAGGGCGATCTGTGGGCGAAGTTTATCGCCAATTGCGCCGGGAACGCGGTCACGACTCTCGGCCGCGCGAACTACGGCCGTGCGGCTCGCAATGAATGGGTGCGCGAAGTGATGCGCACCGTGGGCGAGGAGGCGATGGCCGTCGCGCGCGCCGCGGGAGTGGCACTGCCGGATGGCGACCTGGCCTCGACAGCTCTGAAGGTTGCGGAAGCGCTGGGGGAAGCAACGTCCTCTACGGCCCAGGATATTGCGCGCGGAAAACGCACGGAAATGGATTCGCTCAACGGCTATCTGGTGCGGCGCGGACGCGAACTTGGCGTGCCGGTGCCAGTCAATTTCACACTCTATGCGCTGATGAAATTGCTTGAAGAAGCGAGTTAGAGCGGCGGGGCGACGTGGAAGGGAATGTGGATGACGGCTTCGAGCTCCACCGGAACGCCGTTGCGGGTCGACGGACGGAACCTCCAGCGCGCAAGGGCTTCCATCGCGTTCTGATCGAGCTGCGTATCGAGACCCTTCATCAATTGAATGCTATCGACTGATCCGTCGCGGCGGATGATGGCGTAGAGCACCACTTCCCCTTCCACGTGGGCATTCATCAATGCAGGCGGATACTTCGGATCAACCTTTCGAACTGGCTGAGGTCCGGTCAAGTCGCCCGAGCCCGGTTCATCCGGCGTATCCAAGGAGCGCAATTCCGCAAAATTCAGGACCCAGCTTCCTGTGGCGCTGGTCAAGTTGGGCATGTTGATATAGAGCGTGTAGACGCGCTTCGAACCCAGAATTTCCTCGGGTGACGCGCTGGTATCGATTCGGTCCATTCCCAACGAAGGCTGCGTTTTCGCCGGATTGACGGGTTCCGGTTCAGGTGGGGGAGAGGAGCCTGCGGATGCAACAGGGGAACTCGCAACCCCCTCGCCCGGCGCATGGGTTTCAGGACTCACCGCCGGCGGACCGGAAATCGTCGATGCCGAGTTTGCGTTGCCGCCGGTGATGCTCACGGTGCTGGGATTGGCAACTGCGCCCCCACCGCCTGTTGCCTGCTTTGTGCCGCTCGCGCCATTGGCTCCGCCGGCCACTGTCGGCCGTTCGCTCAATTGAATTCCCACACCGCCGTTTGCCCCGGGAACGCTTGCAGGCGAACCGCCAGGGACGCCGGGCCGGAGACCTTCCGGTGAAACAGCTACGCGCGCGGATAGATTGCCGGAAGGCACGGTGACTTCCGGCTTGACCGGCGCCGGATTCGCGGACAGCGCAATCAAGCGCCGCGCGTCGGCTTGGTTGCCGGACACGGTAGCTCCCACGTCGGGCGCAGGTCCCGGTTCGGATGTGCGCGCGCGATTGACGATCGGTGTGGATGCCTGGCTTGCCGGGAGTTTTACGTCTGGCGGAGTCGTGTTGGCGGCGAGATTGTTATTGGCCGGAACGCTGCGAGCAATTTCGGGCGCAGGACTTGTATCCGCAGGGCGCGGGCGATTTGCGATCGGCGCGGAAGCCTGGCTCGCCGGGAGCTTTACGTCTGGCGAACTGGCGTTGGCGGCGAGATTGCTTTTGGCCGGAACTTTGCGAGCAATTTCGGGCGCAGGACTTGTATCCGCAGGACGCGGGCGATTTGCGATCGGCACGGAAACCAGCCTCGCCGGCAACTTTACCTCTGGAGCAGAATTGGTCTTGGCCGGGACATTGAGAGGCTCGGAGGTCGGCACATTTTTCGAGATGGTGCCGAGCTGAGGCGCCATTACGTCTTCAGGCTTGAATGGCTCGGTCGGGTGCGGCACCGCAGCGGGAATCACGGGTAATTTCGGCTGTGCGGTGGCGGCCGGATTCGATGCGAGATTGAATGGCTCTAGATTCCGCTGGAGGCGGCCAACCTGCGGGATCGGCACGGCTGCACCGGAGTTCGCGCGCCGTGGCTGCCGCGGAGCCGCCGTCGAAGGAGTCAAACGAACCTGCGGCCGAGTGCCGCGCGAATTCTGCGCCCATTCGACGATATTCGGCATGCGGGGCGTGATCTTCGGAGGCACGGGTGGAGACTTGGGCTGAATCAATGTTTGCCGCGGATGTGTTGGCCGCGCGGACTGCGAAAGAATCGTCTGCCGCGGATGGTAAGCATCGGCGCCGCTCGGCGGCGATGGCTTGCCGAAGTCGCCCTGCGGACTCGGCTTGGACGGCTCACCTGGAAACGTGATGGGTGGCAGGTCGCGAGAGGGCGGATACCACGTCAGCTCGATTCTCACCGGTGCCAGCCGCGGGCCCCCCTGCGGAAAATGCCAGATGGGAAGTGCGAGCAGCAGAAGGAAGACCACATGCCACAAGGCCGAGGCCAGAATCGCGAGTTGAGGTCTGTAGGGATGGACGTAGGTGTCCCGGAAATACGGCGGCGAGACGCCCTTGACGGGCTTCGCGCTCGAGAAAAATGCGTCGAGGCTCTCACTGAACGCCTGAGCGCGAGGCTCCCACGTCACGCTGAGTTGAGGCGGACGCGGAGACTTTGTGGCGGAGCGATCAAGGGTGTAGAGCATGACCTTGTATTATACGCTCGGCTAGTCACGCTCGGGAAAAGCTGCTTGGTGCGGTTTGATGAATCTGCAACGAGACGGTCATCGTGGTAGTAACTGTTTGGAATTCGAAGGGAAGAGTGGCGGGAGGGGTTGTCGCCCTTGCGAAGCCTGGATCGGTCACGCGGCAAGCGCGAGACGGTAGAAGCTGAGCGCTGCATCGCCCTGTTCGACGAGGCGCGAGCGTTCGAGGCGCGAAAGACGCTCGGGCAGCTCGCGCCGGCGCGAATGTTCGACGATGATGCGTCCCGAGGGCGCGATCAAATGTGAGCCGTCGAGGAAGTCGAGCGCGCGTTCGAATTCTTCTGCGTGTTCGTAGGGCGGGTCCAAAAAGATCAGATCGGCAAGCCAGCGCCGGACGGCAAGCATCTCGAATCCCCGGAGCGCGTCCGTGCCGAAAACTTCCACCCCATTCCGGACGCCGAGCAGGTCGAGATTTGTCCGCAGAAGCGCCACCGCCGCGGAGTGTTTTTCGATGAAGACAACCTCGCGCGCGCCGCGGCTGAGCGCTTCGATGCCCACCGCACCCGTGCCCGCGTAGACATCCACAAACAACGAGCCTTCAACCGTCGGGCCCAAGATGTCGAAGAGCGTCTCACGCAGTCGATCGCTCGTCGGGCGCAGGCGAAGCTTCCCCGGGCCCTTGAGCCGGCGGCGGCCGAATCTTCCGGCGACGACGCGCATGACTATCCAACCGCCGCAAGCTGGTACCGCTTTTGCCACCCGGGGCCGAGATATCCCATCAGGCCGCGCAGCTCGTCGTCACGCGCGGGGTTTTCGGCCAACGCGAAGGCTTCGCGGCGCGCCAGCTCGAGCCATTCGTGATCGCGAAGTGGATGCGCGACATGGAATGCGAGATCGCCGTGCTGCCGGGTGCCGAAGAATTCGCCCGGGCCACGCAGCTTCAAATCTTTCTCGGCAACTTCGAAACCGTTGGTGGTGGCCACCAGGATTTCGAGCCGCTCGCGCGCTTCCTCGGTGATTTTGTCGGGGGCCACGAGGATGCACTGGGATTTCTCCGTGCCGCGACCGATGCGCCCGCGCAACTGGTGCAGTTGGGCCAGGCCGAAACGGTCGGCGTGCTCGATCACCATCATGGAGGCGTTAGGAACGTCCACGCCGACTTCGATCACGGTGGTCGCGACGAGAACCTGAATCTCATTGTGGCGGAACCGTTCCATCACCGCTTCCTTTTCCTCGCTCGAAAGGCGCCCGTGGAGCAGGCCGAGGCGCAATTCCGGGAAAACCGACTTTGCGAGCCGTTCGAATTCCGCCGTGGCGGCCTTCAGTTCCTGCTTCGATTCCTCGATCACGGGATAGATCACATAGGCCTGGCCGCCGCGCGCAATTTCGCGGCGCAAGGATTCCCAGACGGCCGCGAGCTTTTCGTTTCCCATCCAGCGCGTCACCACCGGCGTGCGGCCCGGCGGCATCTCATCAATCACGGAAAGGTCGAGGTCGCCGAAGAGCGTGAGCGCGAGCGTGCGCGGAATGGGCGTCGCGGTCATCACCAGCACGTGCGGTGAAGCGCCCTTCTCGATCAGGCGCTTGCGCTGCAGCACGCCGAAGCGATGCTGTTCGTCCACGATCACAAGGCCGAGCCGCGCGAAGGCGACCGGATCTTCGATCAACGCATGCGTGCCAACGACGAACTGCGCTTCACCGGAGCGGACGCGTTCGATGGCCGCCGTCTTCTCGCCGCGCTTCATTCCGCTGATCAGCAATTCGACCTTGTAAGCCACGGGCGCGAAAATGCGTTTCGCGGAAAGATAGTGCTGTACGGCCAGTATTTCGGTGGGCGCCATGAGCGCGACCTGGTAGCCGTTCTCGATCACGACGGCGGCGGCTTCGAACGCGACCAGCGTCTTCCCGCAGCCGACATCGCCCTCGAGGAGGCGATGCATCGGCACCGGCCGCTCGAGATCGGCGACGATTTCGGCGAGAACTCGTTTCTGCGCGCCGGTGGGCTTGAAGGGAAGGATGCGCTTTACGGCGTCGCGGATGCCTTCCTCGCGCACGCGGAGTGCGATGCCCTTTTCTTCCCGATGCTGCTGGCGGCGCAGGGCCAGGCCAAGCTGATAAAAAAAGAATTCCTCGAAGATCAGGCGCTGGTGCGCAGGACTGCGGAAATTGTTGAGCGAATGGATATCGGCCTCCGGCGGCGGAAAATGGGCGTAGAGAAGCGCGTCGCGCCGCAAAGGGAACCGATAACGCTCACGGATTTCCTGGGGCAGCGGATCGGGAATGCCACCAGAGAGATTCAGCAGGACCCCGTAGATAATGCGGCGCAACATGCGCGAACCCAGGTTGCCCATCGCTTCGTAGATGGGCACGATGCGGCCGACTTCGGTGGAATCGGCGGCGCCGCCACCGGCGGAATCTCCGAGCAATTCAAATTCCGGGTTAATCATCTCCAGACGCGCCGGGCGGTACGGGTCAATGTCCACTTTACCGTGAAGAACGACGCGTTGGAGAGTCTTGAAGCGCCCTTCCAGGTAAGCGCCGTGGAAGAACCGCGCGTAGAGCGCCCCGGAATCGTCGCGCACCGCGAGATGGTAGAGCGAGTTACTCCCGCGGCGAAAATGCAAGAGGCCGCCAGTCGAAACTCGCGCCAGCACCGTGGCGATCTGTCCCGGCTGGAGCTGGGCAATCGGCGTGAAGCGAATGCGGTCTTCGTATCGAAACGGGAGATAATTCACGAGATCGGCGACGGTCACGATGCCGCGGTCTGCCAGGAGTTCGGCCCGCTGCGGGCCCACTCCCTTCAGATACATCACCGGATTGTTCAGCGCTACGGCCATCGTTCGAAAGTGGCTGTCGAGCAGCCTGCCTGTCTTTTATATCATCGCCCTGGCCGGGTAGGCGGAGTTTACTTACGGTGGACCTCACGCCTATAGTGGAAAGACGGCTCCAGCCGCTTGACCGCGAACGCACGCTTTCGCTAACTGCGTCGGGGTGTTCGGGTTGATGCGGTTCGGGGAACGCCTGCAAGGGCGGGGAAGGGACCCCGAAGAGGGGAAAGGGGAGTGAAGCTGGCAGTTCCGATCCCGGGCTTTGTCCGAAATCGGCCGCTTACCCCTAGCCCCGTTGTGCGTCTATACCGTTGGATGCAAAGCTAGACAGGAAAGTAAGAGGCGGTCTGCTGGAGAAGGCGGATTTCGCCAGTCTAGGCGAACAGACTCAGAGGCGGGCGGATCGCAACCGGCTATGCATTTGACAGGGATGAGCGTCGCGATCGAAGGAAGCGCGCGGCAACGAGCGGTGGATACGGCAGAGGAGCAGGCTCTGGTCCGCAGGGCCCAGGCAGGCGACCGCCTGGCATTCGAGGAATTGGTTCGCCGATACGATCGCGAGGTCTTGCGGCTAGCCCTGAAGCTGGTGCGT
This sequence comes from Terriglobia bacterium, assembly GCA_041496565.1. Taxonomy (GTDB): domain Bacteria; phylum Acidobacteriota; class Terriglobia; order Acidiferrales; family UBA7541; genus JBGPTK01. The sequence continues at coordinate 12,978 of JBGQEW010000033.1, forward strand.
GGCGCCGAAGATGCCCGCGACATCTACCAGGAAAGCTTTCTTCGCGTCTATCGAAACCTGCACCGATTTCGATTTGAGTGCAGCTTCTTTACATGGCTCTACCGGATCGTGACCAACGTTTGCCTGGATCATTTGCGCCGGCAGATTTCGCGCCGCGAAGACCAGGCCCCTGCGAGCGAAGGAAGCGAGAGCACGGCGCCGGATTATTTTGACCGCCTCCCGGAACAGCGAGCTGCGGCTAACCCGGAACGACAATTGATCGGGCAAGAGATCGGCACGCATATCAACGCAGCTCTCGATTTGCTTTCTCCGCGGGAGCGGATGGTATTTGAGCTGAAGCACTACCAGGGACTGAAGCTGAGGGCGATCGGCGAGATGCTGGGAACTTCGGAAGAGACGGTGAAGAATTCGTTGTTTCGAGCGACGCGCAAGATGCGCGCGCGGCTGAACAGCATGTTGTGATTGCGGAGAGAATAAAATGAGTGAGGACTTGATCGGAGAATCGTCGGGCGCACCGTGTGTGGAATTTGAGCCGCGGATTGTCCTCTACGCCGCAGATGAGCTCGAACGCGACGAACGGAACGAAGTGGAAGCCCACTTGAGCGCCTGTCATTCCTGCGCCGCCGCATTGGAGCGCGAACGCCGGCTGATCGAAGTAATGACACCGGCCGGAAGAGAAGAGCCCTCCGCCAGTCTCTTGGCGAGCTGTCGCAGCGGGCTCGAAGAAACAATCGATGGGATTGACGAGGCTCGCAGCGGCGCGCGGGGCGTGCTCGCGCGCTGGGCGGAAATACTTTTCCCTGGGCGATGGTTCGCGCTGCATCCCGCGCTCAGCGCCGCACTTTTTGTCCTGGTTGGTTTTTCCGTGGGGACGCTGGCGCCGCGGCTGATGCGGACACCTACGCAGGAGTCGGGATTGCCGGTTTTGTCAACGACGTCAACGCCGGCGATGACGGTTCTGGATGATCAGGCGCTCCGCACGGCAGACGTCTCGGGGATCAACTGGACGGTCGGTGGCGAAAACGAGGCACCGCGCATCGAGGTGCAGTTGAACGCGGAACGGCCCGTGGTGGTACAAGGCACGGTGGACAACGACGACGTCAAGCGCGTCCTGCTGTACGTGCTGCGCAACAACAAGCGGTTCAGCCCGGACGTGCGGCTCGACTCCGTTGAGCTGTTGAAAGCGCGCAACAACGATTCCGACGTGCGGCAGGCACTCTGCAACGCCGTGCGCACGGATGGCAACACCGCCGTGCGCCTGAAGGCGCTCGAAGCGCTGAACGGGGCTGAGCCGCAGGAAATTGTCCGGCAAACGCTGCTCGATGCCTTGGTGGACGATTCGAATCCCGGAGTGCGCATTGAAGCGATCAACGCCCTGCGCACGATGGCAGATAAAGGCGCTTTCCGTTCCGATCCGGGCATGCTGCGCATCCTGCGCGAGCGAATGCAGAAGGATTCTAACGCTTATATTCGGATTCAGAGCGCGTCTGTCATCCGCGATCTCGGCCCGCGCGAACAATATTAATCTCCGGAGAGATGGCCTCGGGCCTTATGAAGCGACAATTTCAAACGCGATGGATTCCTGGTGCGCTGGCGGTCTGCCTGTTGCTGCCCTCGGCGATGTTTGCAAGGCGCAAGTTCAAGTCTTTGGAGCCGGGCAGCACCCCGCGGCGGCTGGTGGGAGAAAAAACCGGGGCATTTGCGACACGTGAAGGACAGCGTCTTCGTCTCGTAACCGATCTTGGCGACGTGCACATCCAGACGAACGAATCAAACGAAGTGAGCTATCACGTCCGAGTGGAATCCGATGAAAAGAACGCCAGCACCGAGAAGTGGGCGAACGCATTTCTGGTGACGGCACGCAGCGGTACCGAGGGAGTTTTTCTCCGAGGCCAGGCGCAACACCGTGAAGACGAGGGACACCTTTGGATCACATTTGATGTGATCGTGCCGTCTAATTACAACCTCGAGGTTTCGACCGGCGCCGGGACCATTGATACCGGCGACATCGAAGGACGATTAGGGCTCTCGACCGGTGGCGGCGACATCACGATCGGAAATATCACAGGTACCGCGCGGCTCGAGACCGGTGGCGGGCACATCCAGATCAAGGATGTCTCCGATGACGTGATCGCCACCACGGGTGGCGGGCACATCAGCGTGGGACGGGTTGGGGGCAACGCGACACTGCATACCGGGGGGGGACATATTCACTTCCGTTCGGTGGGCAAGATCGCCCGGATCGAAACGGGCGGCGGAAACGTTTCGTTGGAGCACGCTGGGGCCGTGCTGGTGGCCACCACCGGGGGCGGACAAATTGAAGTCGGCGAAGCTTCCGGCACCATCCGCGCGCGATCGGGCGGCGGCGGGATCCGCGTGACGCGCCTCTCCGGGCCAACCCAACTCGAGACGGGCGACGGCAGCATCTACCTGACACAAGTGCAAAGTGCCGTGCGCGCCTCAACGGGCGCCGGCGGTATCACTGCCTGGTTCGGACCGGACGCCAAGCTGGCGGGGACTTCAGAACTCGAGTCCGGCGAAGGAGACATCATTGTTTATTTGCCGAAGCTGTTGCCGGTGACGATTGACGCACAGATTCAGCTCGGCGACGAACATCACGTGATTGTTGATCCTGCGTTTCCCCTGACAGTCAGTTACATAGGCAGTGAAGGTGCCCACGCCGTGCGCGCCGAGGGCGCCCTGAATGGCGGCGGCGTAATCCTCAAACTTCGAACGGTCGCGGGAAACATCCGGCTGATTCTGAGCGATACCTGCCTGCAATTGCAGAAGCAAATCTACAAGCAGCAGATGGAGCACCTCCAGCGACAAGTGGAGTTCCATTTGCGGACGATCACGACACCGAAGCCCGCTCCGGCGCCGAAGCCGAGCAAGCCGGAAAAGCCTGATTAGAGGCTGCGAGAGCGCGGGTGGAAGGGCGGCACGAATGGGGAAGGCTCAAGCGTCTGAAGAAACTGCCGGGACTTGAGAGAGTTTTCATGGGGGGGGCAAAACTTATGCGCCGAACGATGTTGTTCATTGTGTTCTTGCTGGCTTTGTCGAGTCCGGCGATCGCGGTCGACAGCGTCGTTGACCAAGTTTTCGACCGGACCTACCCGCTGTCGCCGGGGGGATCGTTTTCTCTCGAGAATGTGAACGGATCTGTCCAAGTGGACGGCTGGGAGCGCGAGGAAGTGGAGATCCGGGCCCTGAAAACTGCTCGCGAAAATCCCGCGGATGCGGATCGAGTGAAAATTGAAGTGGAGACCAAGAATGCGGCTGTCGCGGTGCACACGCGCTACCCGCAGAACAGCGGCGTCGAAGTGACGGTGGAATACCGTGTGCATGTTCCTTATCGTGTGCTTTTCGGCGGAGTGGAGACGGTGAACGGAAGCATTGTCGTCCGCGGCGTGGAGGGCAAGGGCTGGCTGCGCTCGGTGAACGGAAACGTGGAGGTTCTGGACAGCTCGGGGCGCTTCAGCGCCCGCACGACGAATGGGAACTTGCGGCTGGAACTGCGCCCCCTGACCGAAGGTGATCCCGTCGAACTCTCAACGGTGAATGGTTCCGTGGTCCTGGCAGTGCCAGCGAATTCGCGGGCCAACCTCGACGTGCGCTCCATGAATGGCGACTTTTTCTCGGAATTGCCCGTGGCGGCCCAAGGGTCGTTCAATGCCCGGTCGTTTCACGGTCAACTGGGTTCGGGTGGCAGCACGGTGTCGATCCGAACCGTAAATGGCGGTATCCGAGTGGTGCTTGAGCGGCCCAGCGTCTGAGGGCCAGATGAACTTTAGGAGGATACGATGCGTATTCGAAGATATGGAGGTGTGGCCGGAACTGTGGCTTTCGCTCTGACGCTGATGGTAATGCCCGGAATCCACGGCCAAGGGAAACCGGCCCCGGCGCCGGCCGCAACGCCAACGCCGGCTGCGGCCCCCATGCCGAGCAAGTCGCGAGCGTTGCCGGTTTCCGATGCCTGCGGCTCATCCGCTGAACAGCTTGTGAGACAGAGCCTAGAGACCATCGAGATGGAATTGGCGTCCAAGATGGAGGGAATCGAAAGGCAGGTGGTTCGGGAGGTAGAAGAGATGGAGCCGGAGAAACTTGCCAGGCTTCAAGAAGTGAAGGCAGCGATAGCGGGTGCACAACAAGAAGCGCAAGCCCCTCAGGCTGAACTCGAGGCGCAAGCAGAGGAGATGGCGGGCGAAGCGGCTCTCTTTGGTGCGGAGGGACAGGTTTGGGTTGATGGGGGCGAAGAAAGCGGTTGGCTCGGCGTTGAAATTGCGGAAGTGACAGCCGAAAAAGCCAAGGAGCTGAACCTGCCGTCGATTCGCGGCGTGCTGATCTCGGAAGTGGAAGCGGAGAGCCCGGCGGCGAAAGCAGGTCTGAAGGCAAACGACGTCGTTGTCGGATACGACGGACAGAACGTGGAGGGAACTCTTCAGTTCCGGCGGATGGTGCGCGAGACGCCGCCGGGCCGCTCGATTCCGCTGGATGTTTGGCGCAGCGGGAAATCAGAAAAACTGTCCATCGAAGTGGGCAATCGGGCGCATGTGATGGGCCGTGGGATGAAGGAGCTCAAATCGTTTGTGGTCGAGATGCCCTCGATGGATCTTGGGGCCGTGATGCCGAGGTTCGAATTTGGCATCACCCCTCAATTGGGGATTAGCGCCGAAGATATCAGTGGCCAGCTCGGCACCTACTTCAGTGCCCCCGACGGCGATGGAGTTCTGGTGCGCGAAGTTCGCCCTGGGACGCCAGCGGAAAAAGCGGGGTTGAAGGCCGGCGACATCATTTTCAAAGTTGACGATCAGCCGGTGAAGACTGTGAACCAGCTCCGCGAGCGGCTGCGCGGCAAGCGAGAGCAGAAGACGGTTGCGCTTGGCATCGTGCGCAAGGGCTCGCCGATGAGCGTGAACGTAGAAATCGAAACGCCCAAGCCGGCCGAGCACAAGCGCATCGCCCGGAGTGCCGCGCTCTGAGAATGCGGCGCTGACACCAGAGAGGGTCGCACCCTCATTTCCCGAAAGAGTGGAAGAAAAATCGCGCAACAAAAGGCCCGGGTCCTTCCCCGGGCCTTTTCTCTCCCGATAACCCCATGATGTTCCGCGCAGGATTGAAATTCCCGTGGCTTAGTTCTGCAAAGCTTTCGATGGCATGCGTCTCGCAGGTGGAGAGCGAAAAAATGCTCTTCGAAGAGCTTGGCTTTTCGCTTGACACATTTTAACTTCAGCGACAGAATCCCCCGAATCCTTCCTGCAAAGGAAACGGGATTTCCGGGCAGGCGGTACCATTATTCATAGTGCGGCAATCCCGGATGTATCGGGAAAGGAGTATCGACTATGCGATTCTTTCGCTTGTTGCTGCTAGCCATGTTTGTGCTCCTTTCCGCCACTCTAGCCGTGGCGCAAGAAATGACTCTGCCCGCGACCGTGAAGCAAAAAGCAACCAGTTCGACCGCCCGCGAAGCGTGGAAACGGCTGGCGCATGTCCAGCAAGTAGATCCCACCACGGCGCGAACGGCTGTAAGTCTTTCGAGCACGAAAACTGATTTTGGATTCGTTCCCGTGGGGACAATCAGCTTCGATCAGTTAGTGATGGTGACGAATACGGGCAGCAACAACCTCGCGATTACAAGAATTGAAGTGGACCCCAACTTTTTGGTGTCCGACACCTGTTCCACGTCCGCGATCGCCCCGAACGGATCCTGCTCCGTCTTTGTGAGTTTCGCGCCGGCAGTGACCGGAGCGATCAACGGCACGCTGACGATCACCGACAATACGGCCGAGGGCTCGCAGACGATTGGCCTTACGGGAACCGGCTCCGCGCCGAAATTCTCGGCCGGTTTTCTTTCATTCCCCAAACAAGCTTTGGGAACGACAAGTCCGGCACAGACGATCACGGTCACCAACATCGGCGCAACTGCACTTCACTTTTCCAAGATCAGCGCGAGTGCCGGGTTCGGTCAGTCGAACACCTGCGGCTCGCCTCTCGCCCCACAGTCACAATGCACGATCAGTGTCACATCGACGCCCACACAATTTTCCGGGCAGTCCGGCATTCTCACGATCACGGACGACGCTCCTGGCGGGAAAGCGGAAATTTTCCTGGCCGGCGAGGGCTCAAACAATACAGCAATCCTCACCACGGACTTGACCACGCTTACCGCTACGGACCTTGTCAACGCGCTTCTCGGGAGCGGGGTCACCGCCAGCAACATCACTTATACGGGAGCGAGTGTCGCCGCGGGCAAGTTCTCGGGAGGCTCCGGGATTCTTGGTCTGGACAGCGGGGTCGTTCTCAGCTCCGGTGCCATCTCCAATGTCATCGGACCCAATAAGAGCACCTTCACCACGGCGAACAATGGTACGCCCGGCGATACAGACCTCAATGCGTTGGTAACGCCGAACCCGACCTTTGATGCGGCGGTCCTCCAATTTGATTTCCTACCCACGAGTAACACGATCAGCTTTCAGTACGTATTCGCCTCGGAGGAATACAACGAGTTTGCCAACAGTTCCTTCAATGATGTTTTCGCCTTCTTCGTGAATGGAACCAACGTGGCGGTTCTGCCGGGAACGCAGACGTTCGTCTCCATCAATAACGTGAACGGCGGGAATCCCCTGGGAACAAATCCGCATAATCCGCAGTTTTACGTCAACAATGATTTTCAGCTTCCCGCGATTGCTCCCTTTAACACGGAAATGGACGGCCTGACCGTCGTGCTGACGGTGCAAGCGCCCGTCAATGCAGGGCAGATGAACCACATCAAGCTAGCCATCGCCGATACGTCAGACAGTTCCTACGATTCCAATGTCTTCATCGGTGGGGGCAGCTTGACCAGTGCCTCGGTGACGCTGGCGCCCCAGACGCTGGCCTTCGGCAGCCAGGCGGTAAATTCGACCAGTGCGCCACAGACGGTAGTTTTGACGAATGGTTCCAATTCAGCGCTCTTGATTAGCTCGATCTCGGCTTCCTCGAACTATGCGGTGAACAATCAGTGTCCCCTCGCGCCCGCTACACTCACCGCGGGGGGCCAGTGCAATTTCAGTGTGACGTTCACTCCCACTTCGAACGGTCTCATTCCGGGCACGGTCACCGTGACGCACAACGGAAC
>JBGQEW010000034.1:0-19762 GCA_041496565.1 Terriglobia bacterium
AGAACACCGCGATGGCGCGGCCCTGCTGCGCGAGCGCCAGTACGCAGACGAAGCGTGCGCGCCGTTCCTCGCCCCGCTTTCCGCGCATTTCTCCCAGCAGCTTCTGAACGCGGTCCGCGTCGCCGGCGCCCGGGCCGGCGTAACGCGACGAACGCACTCCGGGCGCGCCCCCGAGCGCCGGTACGACGAGCCCCGAATCATCCGCCACAACCGGCGAATCCGCGAAGCGGCTATAGTGCAGCGCCTTTCCCGCGGCATTCTCGGCGAACGTCGGCGCGGATTCCTCAAATGCCGGGATCGCGGAGAAACGGGGAAGCGATTCGAGTTCAACGAGCTGGCCGGTGGCGAGAGTCCGATACTCGCGGAGCTTTCCGGGATTGGACGAAGCGACAAACAATTTTGCAGGCGACAGTGCGGGTAAATGACTCCGCGAATCGACGGGCAAATTACCGGGCACGGGCGCTGAAGTTCATGTGGAGCAGAGCTTGTTGTGCCTCGAGCAATTGGCGAATGCCAATTTCGGCGAGCTCGACCATTTGCTGCATTTCCTTTCCCGCAAACGGGCGACCTTCCGCAGAGGCCTGAATTTCGACGAATTGGCCGCCGCCGGTCATGACCACGTTCATATCCACCTGGGCTTGGGAATCTTCGTCGTAAGCGAGATCGAGCAGCACGCGATCCTTCACCACTCCCACGCTGGTGGCGGCGACGGAATCGCGCAACGGCACCGACCGCAGAATTCCCGCCGAGACCATCCGCTCAAGCGCGAGCGCCAGCGCCACGAACGCCCCCGTGATGGAAGCGGTCCGCGTACCTCCGTCGGCCTGGATCACGTCGCAATCGATCCACACGGTGCGCTCGCCCAGCGCCTTCATGTCCGTGACCGCGCGCAGCGTGCGCCCGATCAGCCGCGAGATTTCGAGAGTCCGCCCCGACTGGCGGCCGCGGCTCGCTTCGCGCGGAGTGCGCTGCTCGGTCGCGCGGGGCAGCATGCCGTATTCGCTGGTCACCCATCCTTTGCCCGCGCCCTTCAAGAAAGCCGGCACCCCGTCATCCACCGTTGCCGTGGCGATCACGCGCGTCTGCCCGACCTCAATGAGCACGCTGCCTTCCGCCGTGGGAATAAAGTCCGGCGTCAATTTCACGGGCCGCATTTCATCGGGTGCGCGTCCATCCGCTCGCACAATTCCTCGCTTTCATCTCCCCGTCGCGTTCGCACAACCGGCGAGAATCTCAGGGCTTCAGTTTGCCGGGGGCGCTGGAGCCTGTCAACCCGCCACCAGGCGCCGGTGCCTGCGCCGGTGTGGCGGCACCGAGGGGCGCGGGCGGAGGCGAGGGCGGATTCAAATCATAGAAGCCGGTCAAATCCACGTGCCCAGCCAGAGATTCGGCTTCCTGGCCGTGAATTAGAATCTTCAGCCGGTGCAGACGATTGACGTTTGTTTCCAGCGTCCGCGCGATGGAATCCACCGCCATTTCCTCGCTGAGAATTCCGGACGGCGTTTCATTCGCCAGCGCGTCGGAAAAATCGGCGATCGCGGTGCCGTCCGGCAAGATGTAGAAATCGAGCAGCGTGGCGCTGGCCGGCAGCGTTCGCCGATCCGGCGTCGGAGGATTGGCAATCAGTTCGTGCAGCACTTGCTTCGACCGCTGCACGGGATCGGCGGAGAGCGGCATTTCCACCTCCACCGGTTCGAGACGGTCCGCAGCGGTCGCTGAAATCCAGAACATCTTGGCCTTCATGCGCACGTCGGTGGGAGTCGTGATCGGCGGTTCCACCACTTCGCGCCGCGCCTGCTCTTCGGATGCTTGACTTTCTGCCATGCGGACCACTCGGCGGCGGAGCGCGCGAACATAGAGCGCGCCGGCAACTACCGCCATCGCCAAGAGTGCGAAGATGATCCTCCACCGGCGCGACATTATTTCGCTCCTTCATAGAGCGGACGAAACGCGGCAACAGCCCGCGCAATCGCCGTCGCCAGGACGGGCGCCATGTCGTACAGCGTTCTCGGGTCCGCCACGGCCACGCTCGAAAGCTCCACCGCAACCGCCGGCGCGACCACCGAGCGCAATCCGCGCACCGGCACGGCCGAGGAAATCTCGAGCGAGCCCTTGAATTTCTGCGAGAGCTCGACTTGCAATACGTCTGCGAGCCGGCGGCTCAGATCGGTGTGAGGCTTCTGCGCAACGTTCCACGCGATCCACCCGGCAGGGACCGGCGCTGGAGCGCTGAGCCCGGGATTCGATGGATCCGCCGAGGCCGTGGAATCCGGCGTCGTCGAAAATTGGTAAGAATAGGCGCGCACGGTGCCTGCTGCGCCTGTAGAAGCGACGTGAAAACTGATGAAGATCGCGCCCCGTTGCGCATTGGCCAGCGCCGCGCGGTCCTCAAACGAGGGATTCTGGTCGCCCTCGCGGGTCATGACCACGCGAAATCCCTGACGCTCGAGTTCCGCGCGAGTCGCCCGCGCGAGCGCCAGCACGATGTCTTTCTCCACCGCGCCGGTGGCGCCCCGCGCGCCCGGATCGGTTCCTCCATGTCCTGGATCCAGCATGACTACGTTGAGGCGACGCTCCGGCACGGGAGGTACTTGTGCGACGGCAGGGGTCTGCGCGACCGGCGACGCTTCATTTGGCGGCAACGGCGGTTGTTGGCCCGGTTGCCGCGCCGGGAGCTCTATCGCGGTCGCGAGGAAAACGAGAAGAAGAATGGCCAGCAGTCGTCTCACGGCGAAAAAGGATAGCAGAAATGTAAGGCCTCTGCTGCGCAGGAACGGTGCCCGGGAGCATCAATGCAAATGGCCGTCGGCAACTTCGGAAATCGACAGCGAGCGCGATGAAAATGTAGGGCCAACCACAGTGTGTTCAGCCGACAATCGAGCCAGCTTCCCCCACGGGAATTGCATCTTAGGTTGTGCGCGCCCGGTAAGTCAACGAACCGAGCGCCCGAAGCTTTCGACAGGTCGATTGCCTCGAATCGCACATGCTGGAATCGCGCGCCGCCGATGGGCGCTTTAGTTTCGGGCGCTCTGCGCGCGAGGCAGCCGCGGAATCCAGCGCGGCACCGAACCGCAATAGGCCTCGTAGGTGGCGCCAAATACCTCCCGCAAGTGCGGCTCCTCATAGGTGACTACAAATAGAAAGGCTGCGCCGAAGAAGCCTGCGCCGAGGAGAAGGACTGAGAACGAGCGCGCATACAATCCAAAGCCGATCATCACAAACAAGGCGCCGACGTACATTGGGTTGCGAACGTACCGATACGGACCCACGGCAACGAATTGCCGTGGAGCGTCAAACGGGGCCGGCGTTCCTTTTCCTCGCACCGCAAAGGTCGCCACGCACGAGAGCGCGAGAATTCCGCCGGCGACCATGAACAGGATCCCAACACCCGCAAATCCTGCGGGCAGCGCGATGCCCAGGGCTGTGTCATACCGGCGCACGCTGAGGGCGAGCCAACCCCATAACCAGATGAAGGCTGTCACGTAAATCAGCGACCGGAGCACATCGAAGAAAGTCCGCATGAGTCGCCTCCCAAGATGTGGGTGAGGCAGACCGAGTGGTCAAACACTACTGTGACTGGCCCGGGCTCGTGATGCGGATCAACATCTCGAGACCGCGATCGAGCTTGATCTCCTGCGGGCCGGTGAAGGCCGTCGTGCCTAACCCAAATAATCCGCCAGCAATCGAGCCGATCCCCGCGCCTTTGCCGCCGCCAAAAATTCCGCCGAGCAATGCGCCTGCGCCCGCGCCGATGCCGGTGCGCACGAGGGACTTTTTCCCGCGGCCGCTCGATTCGATAGCGCCTTCGACGTCCACGAATTCACCGGATGGTGCGTGATAAAGGCGGATGATTTCCGCGGCAATCCGAGCGCGCCGGCCATCGGGCATCACCAGGCGATTGAATACCAGCACCATCTGCGTGTTTCCCTTGATGTGTCCGGACTGCGTAATGGACTGGATCGTTCCATACACGCGCGCTTCCTGATATTCACCCTGATCGAGAACGGTAGCGCTGAACGGATCGCCTACCATGGAATCGCGGCTGGTCAGCGTGTCGTCCATGCGGATGCGCAGCGAGGTGTATTGCGGAACGTTGAAATGCGTGAGCTTGCCCTTTGGCGCTTGGGCGGGCGCGGGAAGGGAAGCCAGCAGAGCGAGCCCAAGCGCTCCCATCAGAACTCGTGCACCATGCGACGCGGTTAGGTTCATGTTCGTTCCTCCAGACATTTGCCAGGGTTCCTTATGCTTCTCCCCCCGGCTGCTCGCCTGAGAGAGTCGCGATTCGAACGGGCGCCTTCGCCTGCCAAGCCAGCCGCGCGGGACTTCTCTCGCATTCCGTGTTGTGAAAGAAACCGCCAGGGCGAAAAGCGGCGCGATTATAACACCTCGCCTCGCGCCCTCAAGCGAATAGCGGGAGGGAACCGCGGACAGGCCTGCCGCGATCGGCGCTTCCTTTCGCGAAGGCAGCAAAGCCAGAGTCCTACCAAGACTTTTTCCCTCGAGCGGCGTCTATAGGGATAGCTTCGGGTCCTAGATTGCGAGGGGGACGTTCATGGAAACACTGCGGCAGGACCTGCGCTTCGCCCTGCGGGCATTCGCCAAGAATCCCGCATTCTCAGCCATCGCCATTCTGACGCTGGCGCTGGGCATCGGCGCAAACACAGCCATTTTCAGCGTAATCAATGCCGTGCTGCTCCGCACGCTCCCTGTGCCCGACCCGCAACAGCTCGTTGTGCTCTCCGATCCCGAGGAGTCCGGCATGTTCAACGGCACAACGAACGGCCAGCGCGCAATATACAGCTACCACGAATTCGAGGGCCTCCGCGACCAGAACCAAATCTTTACAGGAATTTTTACGACGAACAGCCAAATCAGCAGGGTGCCAGTTTCGTTTGGCGTCTCGGCCGAGAGCGCTGGGCCGGCCGATATCAGCACGGTGAGCGGCGGCTACTTTCCCGTGCTCGAAGTCCAGCCCTTCATGGGCCGGACGTTCGGCACAGAAGTGGATCAAGGTCTCGGCGCTCATCCGATGGCGGTGATCAGTCATGCGTTCTGGGAACGCCGGATGCAGCGCGATCCTGCGGCGATCGGCCGCAAGGTGCGCATCCGCCAGACCGTGTTTGACGTGATTGGCGTGATGCCGCCCGATTTCAGCGGCATCATGGTAGGTGAATCGCCCGATCTATGGATTCCGCTCACGATGCAGGAGGCCGTCTATCCGGGGCGCGACTTCCTCACCTGGAATCCGGGCTCCGTGACGAAGATCATGTTCCTGCAAGTGGTCGGGCGGCTCAAGCCCGGCGTCAGCCTCCAACAAGCGCAGGCCTCCATTAACGTCACATTTCAGCAGGTGCTGCACGCCGAAGCCGGCACGCTGACCGATCCGAAACAACAACGAGACTTGATGGACCAGAAGATCCTCGCTCGCGACGCCCGACACGGCCTCTCGGTCCTCCGCGGCGAATACAAGCGCCCTCTCGCGGCACTGATGGGTCTCGTCGGCCTGGTCCTTTTGCTCGCATGCGCTAACGTGGCCAATCTGCTCCTCTCACGAGCAACCTCGCGGCAGCGCGAACTGGCAGTGCGAACAGCAATGGGCGCGAGCCGCGGCCGTCTGCTGCGCCAGTTGCTCACCGAAAGCTTGTTGCTCGCCGGGTTCGGCGGAATCCTGGGACTCTTGTTTTCCGTTTGGGCCGACCGTTTGCTCTTGCGGATGGTTTCCACCGATCCGGCACCGGTGCCGCTCGACGTCCATCTCGATCCGCGCGTGCTCGTCTTCACGGTCGTGGTCACGCTGCTGACGGGAATTCTGTTCGGCATCGCGCCCGCTCTCCGCGCGACGCGGCTTGACCTGAACCAGATTCTCCGCGGCGCCTCCAGTGCCATTCGCGGAGGGCAGCGCGGGGCAGCGCGCCTGCCGATGGGCAAACTGCTGGTCGGCGCGCAGGTCGCGATCTCCGTGCTGCTGCTCGTTGCGGCGGGCCTTTTCGTGCGCAGCTTGCAGAAGCTGACCTCCGTCGAGCTCGGCTATGACGCCGAGCATCTCCAACTCTTTCGCATGGATCCGGTGCTCGACGGATACAAGCCCGCGGCGGTTCACCAGCTCTACCGTGAATTGCTCTCCAAGTTTGCGGCGATTCCCGGAGTTCGCGGCGTCACACTTTCGGAGAACGGCCTTTTTTTCGGCACCGAATCGGCGGACCAGATTTCGATCCTTGGCTACACGCCCAAGGCCGGCCAGGAAATGGAGGCGCGATTCGACCAGATCGGCCCGAACTATTTCAGCACCATCGGCATTCCCGTGCTGATGGGCCGCGACGTCACGCTGGACGATATGGGAGGCCAGCGGCATTGCTGGATCAACCAGACCATGTCGCGTTATTACTTCGCGCAGGAAAGCCCGATCGGACGGCATTTGGTAGACGAATATCCGGACTCGCGCGCGGAGTGCGAAGTCGTTGGCGTCGTGGCGGATGCGAAATACAACGGGCTTCGCGGCGAGACGCCGCGGCGCTTCTATGTGCCGTTCATGAATCCCATCGGCGAGACGTCCCGCGCGGTCTTCGAAATTCGTTATGCCGGCGCCGGCACGGCGGTGTCTGCCGCGCTTCGACAGGCCGTGCACGAAACCGACGGCACACTCGATCCCCTCGAAATTCGCACGATTCCCGGACTGATTGACCGCCGGCTCGTGCGCGATCGCCTGACCGCGCGGCTTTCGAGCTTCTTCGGCACGGTTGCGCTGCTGCTGGCCTGCATCGGACTCTACGGAGTGCTCTCTTACAATGTTGGGCGGCGCACCAGCGAAATCGGAGTGCGCATGGCGCTCGGCGCGCAACGAGGAGACATTCTGCGGTTGATTCTCAGTGAAGCGCTGCTGGTCACTCTGCTCGGGGCCGCCATCGGGGTGGGAGTCGCGTTCGCCGCGACGCGCGTGCTCGAGAGCTTGCTGTATGGCGTCACGGCGCGCGACCCGATGACGCTGGCCGGCGCCGCCCTAGCGCTCTTGGTTGTCGCCGCGCTGGCCGCCGCGGTGCCGGCGTGGCGGGCGTCGCGCGTGCATCCGATGGCCGCATTGCGCTACGAGTAGCGCATCGAGCGCAAGCCTCAGTGCTGCGCTGCCGCGGCCATCTGCGCAAACGTGATGAAGTGTCCCGCCGGGTCCTTCACGCCGATTTCCTTCGCGCCGTAAAACGTCGTGCGGACGGGAATCACCACCTCGGCGCCCTTCATCACGGCTACAATCTCGTCCAGGTTTTCGACCTCGACGTAAAGAAACGTCGGGCCCTTGCGCAAGGCCTGCGCGAGCGCGGGCACATCCTTCTCCGCGCTGGCGTAGCTCTGGTACATCAGCTCGACTCGGCCCTGCTGCAGAATCACGAAGGCGAGCTTGTCTCCCTCCGGCACCTCGACGGTTTTCTCGAAGCCCAGGCGTTCCATCCAGAACTTGGCGCAGGGCTCGATCGCTTCGACGAACAGGACGGGGGTGATTTTTTTCACGGCCATATTGTTCTCCTCTTGACAGCGAGTCTAGTCTAAATTAGACTACTGAACGATACAAGAGCTTCGACGCTCGTGTCAAGGAGGATTTCCATGGCAACCCAACCGCGCCGCCTGCAGGACTTGATCTCCATCGGCCCCGCGATGCTGAGGGATTTCGATCTTCTCGGCATTCGCACGGTGACGCAGCTCCGCCGGCAGGATCCCCAAAAGCTGTACCACAAACTCTGCCGCGTCACGGGAGAGCGCCAGGACATCTGCTGCCTCGACGCCTTCCGCGCCGCCGTGGCGCAGGCCCGGAATCCGCTCCTGCGGGCCGAGAAATGCCAGTGGTGGTATTGGAGCCGCAAGCGCAAGGAGCGCGATGCCCGCCGCTAAGCCGCGCGACTTGACGACGCCCGATCTCGTCCTGCTGAGCCTTCTCGCCGAGCGGCCGATGCACGGCTACCAGGCGAATCTCGAGCTCGAGCGCCGCCAGGTGCGCGATTGGGCCGGTGTTTCACGGCCGCAGGTGTATTACTCGCTCGAAAAACTTGCCCGGCTCGGCATGATCCGCGCGGCGAAAAGCGTCGAGCCGCTCTCCGGCCCGGAGCGTCGCGTCTTCGCGACAACCGCGAGGGGCCGCGCCGCGCTTGCCGCTGCGCTCAAGCGAGATTCCTGGACGACGCAGCGCGAGCGGCCTCCGTTCCTCACCTGGATTGCGCTTTCCTGGCAGGCGACGCCCGGCGTTTTCCGGCGACAGGTTCGCCGCCGTCAAGAATTTCTGGAAAGGGAACTCGCGCGCGAAACAGCCACGTTGCGTGAGGTTCGAAAAGAGGTCGGTCACCGGTTCCACGAGGCGGTTTGGGCCCTCAGCCTCACGATCCAGCAGTTTCGCGCCGAGCTGCGCTGGCTCCGGAGTCTATCGCGCGAAGTTCATCGCCGCGCTCCTGCCCGTCATCCGCAGTACGTTGCGAAAACTGCGGAATAGGGGAACGTAAGTACGCCCGGATCGCATCGGCTCGAGTGTAGGTGCTGGAAAAAACGAGAGGCGACGCTCCACGCAGCCGCAGCTTCGCCAGTGGTGCTACCTGCAGGCAGGATGCGCAACCGGCCTGCTCACAGGGCGCACTATTTCTTTTCGGAGATGTTCACGGATGCACGCGTCGTTTCCCAGTCCAGGCGCATCGTGCAACCACCGCCAGAATGATCGAATGAGATGGTGAAGTTTTCAACCGCCGCGGGAAGCTTCGACACTTTCATATCCACGCGCGCCAAGTCGTCCGAATCCCCTGGATAAGGGATTCCCCACTCGCCGGTTTTCTTGCTGATGATCAGCGTCCACTTGTCCTCGTTGGGAATGGCGAAAATCGTGTAGCTGCCTGCGGGCACGGACTTGCCGCCCACGGTCAGGTCGCTCGCGGTGACAAACGTCGTGGCTTCGTTGGCGCCTGCACGCCACACCTCTCCATAAGGGACCAGTCCGCCATAAATCTTGCGGCCCTTCATGCGCGGGCTGGAGTAATCCACCGTAATCGTTTTGCCGCTCGCGAACTTGCACTGCGCGTTCGCCGGCGGGCTGGGACGTTTGCTCTTGTCCTGCTGGCTGCGGCCGGGAAGGGCTAGTAGGGCGAGACTCAGAAGAAGCACACTACAAACTGCAATGACTCGTTTCTGCATGTTTTCTCCTCAATTCGAAGTATCGGATGACTTAGACGCACAGGGGCAGCGGAACGATAGCACGCTCTTTGGATTGTTCCATCATTCTAATAGGTCTGGCTGCTCGCGGACGATTCGAGCCCACAGCGGCTGAAACTGGAACCAACCCGCGTCATGCGTTCCAATCTGTTTCCGCGTCGCTTCGGCGTTCGCGGGGTCGATCTTTACCGGGGTGCCCGCTGCTTCGGCCAGCAGTTGGGCCTGGCAGCTCCGCTCCATGGTGATGAACCACCACGCCGCCTCATCCACCGAGTGGCCCACGGTGAGAAGGCCGTGATTGCGAAGAATCACAGCTTTGCCGCTGCCGAGGGCTTGGGCGATGCGCTCGCCTTCCGACGTTGTGTACACGACTCCGGTGAAATCGGCGAACAGCCCGTGGTCTCCATAGAACGCGCAGGAATCTTGCGTCAGGGGATCGAGCAGCCGCTCGAGCGACGACCAGCTCTTGCCGTGCAACGAATGAGCGTGCGCGGCCGCGACGATGTCCGGGCGTGCCGCGTGCACTTGCGAATGGATCGCAAACGCCGCCGCATTTACCGGGTACTTGCCTTCCACCACTTCGCCGTGCTGATTCACCAGAATCAGATCGGACGCGCGGATCTGGCCGAAGTGCATTCCGAAGGGATTCACCCAGAAATGATCCAGGCGCTCGGGATCGCGAGCGGTGATGTGGCCGGCCACTCCCTCGTCAAACCCGAAGCGCGAAAAAAGCCGGAAGGCGCCGGCGAGGCGCTGCTTGCGATGCAATCGATCTTCCGCCGCGGTGGCGAAGGTTGGGGGCTTGGGCAAGCGAAGAACATTCACGGGTGTGGCCATGCGCGCGCCTCCTTCGGAAGCAATTGCGAGACAAACTATATCGCTGCGACGCGAGCCCCGCAAGAGCCCGCCTCGTGCCCGCTTATGTCAAACTTCTCGTTACCCGAAAAATTCAGCGTCCGGTGAGTCGCAAGCTCAAACCGGGCACGCCAATCTTCCGCCCATTGTCGCCCTTCGTTGTTGCGGAATTGGAATACGTCCGGGGGACCCCGGCGCAACACTTCCTTGCCTCAAGCCGAGAACATCGTCGTAAATTGAGCTCCGCCGAGGCTTGACGGACGTATTCCGACAACTGGAATCCTCGCCAAGTGGCACAGGTCACTGCCATCAATCGGTTTCTCAGGTAGCGGCTAGATTTGCCTTTCCGAGTAGCGTGAATCCTAGAGAAGCAAACACCGCCGGGCTGGGCTCGAATTCGAACGAGCCCATTCAGCTAAATGGTGCATGAGCGGCTGCTTGGCCCCTCGCAGTCTTCTGGAATGATTGACAACCTAGTGGGACAATACATAGGTTCTTAACATGTCATTCTTCGACACAATAAAAGCGAGAATAGGAAATGAGACCTACACCCGTCTGGAGAGGCAGGCCGAAAAAGAAGTAGCGCTGGCGAAGCAAATGGCTTTGCGGGATCAGTATCTCCAGGAGAACTTTTACACACAACGCTTCCTGCTCGGCGAGCTACGGGGCGATTGTGAATATTTCCAGAAGCTCGGATTGAAAATCCTGCCTACTGATGTAGTGAATATTCTTTTCAGATGCAAGCTTCTGTTTGCGGCTGAGACCGAACAGGAATATGCCCAAAGAGCTGGCGGTGCCTTCCCTCTCGGAAGCTCCGTCCTGGTTGTCCGATGGTGCGAGCGGTCTGAAAGAATCGATGTCGTATTGAATAGACACTTCTCACAGTTGGAGGCTGAAATTGAAGAACGAACCTTAGTCGCCCATATCGAAAATTTCACTTCGATCACCGGGGATACTGGTCCGCAAGAAGGTTTTGACCAACTCTTTGCGAAACTAGGGTTTCCGTTTGTAAGCTTCTTTGAAGGTGAACATCTAATTGAGAAGCACAAACAGCTGGAGCCCGGACTTCCTGTCCACGATTTGGCTTGCGCTAAGAGGTTCTTCTCTGCGTCGTCGATGGGATTCAAGGTCTCGGGATCGAAAGAGTATTGCTTTTGGTATTCGTCAATGTGGTTGAGGACACTCCTTAATCTTCTCCGAATCGCTAGCTACATATACCCTGGTCAAAGAGATTTCGGATGGGACGTACAAATGCGCGGGCCCGCGTATCCTGTATTTCTGGGAGAGCATTCGCAAGGGATGTATAAGTGGGACGAAGACAAGAAGGAATCCTGGGCGAAATTACCTGACGGCTGTCTCTTTCTTTCATTTGGATACCGTAGTTTGTCCAAGACGTGGCTCGACGGAAGAACGATTCCAAGGATTGAAAAATTCATGCTCGACCACAAAGCGATCTTTGGTGGCCTTACAAATCCTTGGAATGCGAAGAGCATAGGTGATGTCGCACCAGCGCTGGACATTCTAAGTTCCGCTACGCAGATCCCAGATCTGGGTGCCAAAATCTTGCTCATCTACTGTTGCCTTGAACATCTCTTCGTTCCTAAGAAGGCATATAGTGAAAACAAAAAATATATTGTCGGCGGCATGAACGCGTTGGGACCTCAGCTGCTTTCTTGGTTTGACGGCTTGTACGATCTTCGCTGTGCCTATGCGCATAAGGGCTTTGTCCTAAGGGATGACAAGACGATGGGCCTTGTCTCGGACTCCATGAAAAACGTAATGACACTTCTATTAGCAAAGCTGTCCGTCTCGTAGCCAGGGCGGACCCACGAATGGTCAGCCACCATTGATATAACAGTCTCGCAATTGCGCACGCCCGTTTCGCCGAACAAAACGAACAATAATTGTTGGTGAGCCTGAGCTTCATCTTTCAGCTAGAGAAGGGCCTGCGGGGCCGCCAATGATGTTACGGCCGTAGGTAGAACCTCGAGAGCGTGCGCCATTGATTGCGGGAGTAGTTCATTGGGCAAGGTTGGCACGGCTCGCCCTCCGACGGAATCACCCATCGGTGCTACGTTGAGAGGAAAGGCTATGCTGAATCATACAGATAAACAGGGGCCAGGAGCGGAAGTCCCCACGGCTCAGCCTCCCCTTACGGACGGCCTCCGTTCACGGCCGGTGTTTTCTGTGAAGAGATACGCAAACTGGGACGAAGCGGAAGTCCTGGAACGCGCCTGGAACGAGCTTCTTGCGCAAAGTGCCGCGCGCACCATATTTCTAACATGGGAATGGATGAAAGCCTGGTGGGGCGCATTTGGAGCCCATCGCGATCTCGTCTTGCTCACCTTGACGGACACAGATGGAAAACTTGCGGTGATTGTCCCATTCCAGCGCACTTGGGAGAAGCTTGGCCCTCGAAATTCGGGGTGGCTTCTCCGGCTGGCGGGGGATGGGATCGGAGGATCTGAGAATCTGGATTGGATAGTTCGGGAAGGCTGCGAAGGCGCCGCGGTGCGCGCGATTGCTGACTGGCTAGACCAGAATAAATCCTACTGGGATTCGATCCGCTTGGATACAGTGCCGGGCGCTTCACCGGTACTCTCTGCATTGAAGGAAGAGCTCTGTCAGCGGGAGTGGCGCCAGGTCGAACGCCACAGCACGGGATATTCACTACACCTTCCAGAAAGCTGGGAAGAGCTGATGGTTTCGTTGCCCAAGAATATGCGCGCCCAGATCAATCGGCGCGTTCGGAAGCTGAACAAGCAATTCTCTGTTCGCGTGCGCCGCTGCGAGCGGCTGGAAGAAGTTCCCCAGTTTCTCGATTATCTTTTCGAGCTACATCAAAAACGCTGGGAGCTTCGTGGAAAGGAAGGGAGTTTCGTCCTGGAGCAGAAGCGTAGTTTCTACGCCGAGATGGCAATGAGATTCCTGCTGGCGGGCTGGCTGGACTTCTGGCTGCTTGAGGTGGACGGGAGGACCGCGGCCGTTGAGTTCGGGTTTCATTACAACGGCGTCTACAGTTTTCTGCAGGCAGGTTTCGATCCCCAATTCGCGGAATACAGCGCGGGTGTGGTCCTTCGCGCTCAAATCATGAAGGAATTAATTCAGCGAGGGCTGCGAGAATACGATTTCCTGGGTGGAGACGATGAGTACAAGCAACATTGGGCGCCCGCGACTCGAAGTTATGTCTCCCTGTCCATTGCCCGGCCCTACACTCTCGCCGCTGCGGGACTCGCTCTGGAAATCACACAAGAAAAGGCGAAGGAGTGGCTCCGAACGCACACCCCGAAGCCGCTCTGGTCAGCGGCGAAGGTTGCGTATCAACGGTTAAATCCAAGCGCAAGCCCGAGACTTCCTGAAATTCAGACCGCTCCGTTCGGACAATCGATTCGAGAATCATCCGTAGGGGAAGCGCAAGGGACGCTTCCGAGCAGCCCGCAAATTCTAGAGGCGCCGCCATCTGCAGTCTCCGTTGAGACAGGGAGCGTTGAGCTGCTCGATCATTGGTCTGACGAGTGGCGCAAACTCTGCACGGAGGACCCGGAGCACCAACCCTTCTACCGGCCCGAATGGATTGCTGCTTACCTGCGCGCCTTTGAGCCAGAAGCCAAGATCTTGCTACTTACCGCGCAAGTTGGCGGGCAACTCAGTGCGATCCTGCCATTGGTCGAGGAGCACACTCATTTGTATGGGCTGCCTGTGCGGCGACTGAGAGCCCCCGTCAATGACCATTCAGGCCGCTTCGACATCGTTCGCCGCCGCGGGCAGCCAGGCGATGCGGCCGTCAGCGGGATTTGGATGGCTCTTCGTGATCGATGCGACTGGGATTTGCTGGAATTTAAGGACGCGCCCGCAGGCGGCGCCGTGGATTTTCTCGCGAGCCTCGCGCAGGCCGACGGATTCTCTGCCGGTTCCAAGAGCTCCTTGAGCGCGCCCTACCTGCGTTTCGATGGAACGCAGAGCGACGCCGATTGGCGTTTGCAGCGCGTGAGCCCCAATCTGCGGCAGAGCTTGCGCCGGATTCTGCGCAGGACCTCGGAAGAGGGAGAGCTTCGACTCCGAAGAATTGAAATTGCGGACTCCGTGGAGCTGAACCGGTTCTACAAACTGGAATCGGCTGGCTGGAAAGGCGACCGTGGCAGCGCCATCATCCTCCGGGAGAACACGCGGCGCTTTTATGACGAGGTGGCGCGCACAGCCGCACAATTCGGTTATCTCTCGCTCTATTATTTGGAGCTCAACGGCCAACTGCTCGCCGCGCAGTTTGGCCTGGCCCACGGCGGTCGCTATTACATGCCGAAATGCGCGATCGCCGAGACGGCCAGGCGCTATGCGCCCGGGCACTTGCTCATTCACGCAGTACTCCAAGACATCGCGCAAAGAGGCTTTTCAGAATTCGACTTCATGGGCAGCGATGATGAGTACAAAATGAAGTGGGCCTCTGGAGTGCGCCCCCACTCCGATTGGAACCTATTCGGTGAAAGCGTTGTGGGCCGGCTTCTCTGGTTGGCACGGTTCCGTGTCAAGGCTCTGGCTAAGAAACTTCTCGTACGTAAATCAAAGTCCCGGGTTGCCATCTGTGAGGACAGGGGAGAGTTAGGAGGGGATAAGGCTGGATGAAGGGCTCTGCAGCATCCATTTGTATGTCGCGGCAAGAAATCCTACAAAAATGAGAGCGAAGAAGACCCACCCCGCGTGAATGTGGAACCTGCCCGCCCCAATAACCGGGGCAACCGTATTTGCAAGTAAGACGAACAAGATAATACGCAATACGTTTCCGGCCAAGATGGACGCCAGGCCGGCAACATAGCACAATGCGGCGCGGAGCTTGTTCAGGCGGTTCCACTCCGCAATCATGATGAGAGCGAAAAGGCAATCGAACAGATTCACTCCTTCAATTCCCGTGCAGTCGTAAATAATCTCGACGTCCAGCTTCGGTCCGCCAATGACAGGCTGTGTCCCCGCTACATAGGTCAGGCCGTTCACAAAAATCGACACGACTCGATAGACGAGGTGGCCCAGAAGATCCGGATACCACGGCATGATCATGTTGAAGAATCGAGACGGGAAAAACGTAATCATAACAATGAGCGCTGCGAGGAATTCCATCCGGTAAGCTCGCAGTTGGATCAGCCAACTCTTTAGCGGGAAAAGGGCGAGCGTCGGCAGAAGAACAGCAAATTTCATTGCAGTGGGGAGCGCCGGATTTGCGAAGAGCAGAACTGAGAGCAAGAGGGCGTGCAAGCCGCAGAACAATAGAATGCGATTGCGAGCCAGGGCGCATGTTCCCGGCAGTTCATTTTCAGCGCCGGATGTTCCCCTTCGAATCACGAGGGCAAACAAGGCAGCCAGAGCCCATAGGGTCGAGGCCCGAAACAGCTCCGGCACGACAATACAGTCAACCGTAAACGCAGAGAGCGTCAGAAAGCTGGCGTAGACGATCGGGGATATCCTGCCGCACCGGAACATGAACTCCGGAACTAGAGCTGTGCGAGCCGAGTTTGGGATATCGTTCATGAGCTCGAAACTCGGCCTCGCCCTATTTCCGGGATCGCTCGGCGCCGGAGGAGCTACAAATCTGTCGGCTATGCCTTGTACAGGTGGCGAAGTGCGAGGAAACCAGCGACGCCGACCAGGCCCGCGATGGCTTGTCCTGCCAAGGGCATTTCCGGAGCTTTGGCGGCCCTTCTTCGATGACGTTTCCCGGCACTGGCGATCCCGGGAACGATGAGGATGGTCAATAGGAGCAGAAGCGCTGCTTTTTTCAAATTCATGTAAATCTCCTTATTCAAACGACCGTCCCGGCTATACTATGCAATCGCTTGTCCAAAGCTGCGGGCGTTGAGGCGAGTGGTAACTACCTTTACTTCTATAGGTTAGCGCTAGGTCTGCAACTACTGCTGCCCCAATGTGCAGCAAGTTGAAAATGTTTTCCACATTGGCTGTAGCATATCCAAGGAAGTTCCACTCGGCGGGTCAGACTGACAAAAGCAAAACCCTGCAGGCATGAAGGGGGCCAGGAGCAGGACTCCAATGTGAAGGCAGCACCGCCTCCCAACCCGAATCTGACTCACTTGTTCTTCGTCGTACTTTTGATCAGAATGAACGCGCTGCCACGCTAATATTTGGCGGCCCAATCGCGCAGCCAATCGATTCACCGCGCCCAGCTCTTTTTCATTGCATTCTTGCGCAGCAAGGGTGGGTCCGAAGGTGTCCTTCTAAGGGGGATTGTCGGATTACGTTTCTAAATGCCTCTTTGCGAAGGCTCGGCCAGATCCGGTCTTCAGATATTTTTCAAATTTGTCTGCAAGCTCCTTGTGTGGCAAAGCCACGTAGACCGCGAGTTTCCATGGCTTGAACTTGTTGGTGTGAATTGATTTTCCGGAGTTGTGCTGCGCAAGGCGTTTACGCAAGTCTTCCGTAGAACCAGTGTAGGTTTGGTCTGGGTGGGTTTGGCTGCGAAGAATATAGACGTAAAACATCGGCCTTCGCTCCAATTTAGCTTCGGCGGACTGTTATGAGAACCCGCCTTCGCTAGTCGAATTTGTGATTGGGGGATCGTAGCATAAGCCCAGGCAGAGCGGGCTTGCGTGCTTGAATATAAAGAGCTACGGCGGGCATCTGCCTTCGCTGTTCGCCCTTCGCAATCTCAGCGATACGCATTGCACACAGCAGACTGGTCTGCCGAAGCGCGTTCTCCGCGCGAAGGCAGATGGAGGCGGGGGGAGTCGAACCCCCGTCCGAGAGGCCTTGCAACTCGAAGACTACATGCTTATCCCGATCACTTTGCAACCGGCCTTGCGGCCAGCCGCGGTTTCGCCGGCTGCGCTTAGAGCGGGCAAGACGCGCCGCCGACTAGCCCGATGATCTCGCCGGCGCATTACGGGCCGAAACGCGCCAGCCAGCCCGCTGTGTGACGCCTCATCTCAAGCGCGCAGGCGACGCTTGAGGAGACGGGCTACCTACTTTTTAGTTAGGCGGCCAGAGCCAACTGCGTATTGGCAGTTGTAGTTTTCCACCCGATTGCGGGCAGGTGGCGCCCGGCATGCCTTCGAGCCGCGACAGCCTCCGTCGAAACCGTGTCGCCCCCGTTGGTGCTTCTATTGTAACCCAGGAGCCCTGCAGCCGGACACACCAAGCCTGCCACGAAGACGCTGTCATACGGAGCCGCGACGGCCGGTTTTTTGTTCGGGGCGGAAGACCTCACGTCAGTTGCAGCCGCTTACGGGCTGCAACGGGACCTGAGTTACAGTCTGTAACCGGACGCGAGCTACAATCTGAAACGGGACGTGAGCTACAGGCTGCAACGGGACGTGAGCTACAGCGTCTTGGCGAAAAACGCGGTGATGCGTTCCCAGGCGTCCTTCGCCGCGTCGGCGCGATAGCCGGCCTTGTTGTTGGGATTTTCGAACGCGTGACCTGCGCCGTCGTAAACCTTTACGTCGATCGATTTGCCCGCGTCCTTCATCGCCTTACCGAACGCGTTCACATCCGAGGGCGTGATGCCGCGATCCTCGGCGCCGAAATTGCCGAGCACGGACGCATGAATCTTCGCGATTTCGGCGGCATCGGTCGGGAGCGCGCCGTAGTTCACCACGCACGCCACCAGCTTCGGCTCGGCCATCGCCAGTTGGATGGACCACCCTCCGCCCATGCACCAGCCAATCGAGCCGATCTTGTTCTTGTCCACATCGCTGCGCGAAGCCAGATAGTCAAACGCCGCTTTCAAATCGCGCATCCCGCGATCCTGCGGCAAGCCGCGCATCAATTCGTGCGCCTCGCCGGGATCGGTGGCCGTGCGACCGCGGTAGAGATCCACGGCCAGCGCAACGTAGCCTTGTTCGCCGAGCTTCTGCGCTTCCTCCTTCACCCAATCGTTCAAGCCCCACCATTCGTGAATGACCACGATCCCTGGATGTTTCCCGGACGTCCCCGGAGTGACGAGATAGCCTTGCACCGTTTCGTCGCCGCTGCGAAAACTCACGGTTTGGGTCTTGGCGGGGCCCGCCATCAGAGCGCCTGCAATCCCAATCGCGGCCAGGAGCACAGCCGCGGCCAACAGTCTTCGAATCATGACGCACCTCGTTTCATAGACTTGCGAGGCGACATCTTATCGCAGACCGCCGACTTTGCGCGATTGGCTTAAAAGATACCAAGCTCGCGCGCTGCGAAAGCCGGGTTATTCTCCTCCGCGACCCGCATGGATCGAGAAGGCAAGCGCGAGCCGGCGGTGAGTGTAGCGACAGGGGACGGGGCGGAAAGGAACGTTTTTCACGAATGCCAGTTGACACTCTCTAGACGCGTTTTCATAATTAAATAGGGGATTTGCCAGCAGGAGACATTCGACATTCATGGATTCTTCGCAACAGAGCCAACTGCGCGCTCTAGAGGAAGCGGTTTCCCGCGTCCTTCGCGATAATTTGGCCAATGTCCAGAAGACGGCCGAAGAGTTGCACGAAGCCTGCGCTGATTTGGTAGCGGCATGTTCATCAACCCGGCCGGCGAATGCCTTGCCCGCCATGCTCCGCGCGCAGACGGCAGCGGCTTCGTTGTCGGCTCGCTTGGAAGTTCTCTCGAATTTCGTCACGTCTTCTTTGCAGCCTAAGGAACGCGGCGCCGAAGCAGTCGAATTGGTCCGCGCAGTAGAGGCCCAATTTGCGGCGCCTCTCAAGGAGATTCCGCCGCCCATTATGGCTCGGTCCATGGAGGAAGCCATTGTGGAGCCATCGGCTTCCCTGAGCGTCGAGCCGGTGGAAGCGCCGCTGGCCGAGGAAATCGTAGAATCGACCTGGGCCGAGGTCGCCGATGAAGTTGCCGATCCGTTTCCGGAGCCGGCCGTCATCGAGCCGACGGAGGAAGAGCAAGCTGTCTTTGATCTGGACCGGTTGTCTGCCGAGGAGCAGGAGCTGCATCGCCGCGCCAACCGGGTAGCCAAAGTGACCATGCAAGACATCCAACTTCTTAGGCCGGAACAGGTCCGGCTGGGCCGCGAACACAGGGACCTTTGCACGCGGCTGCGGAACGATTTGGACAAGGCTCGCAGGGAATATGACCGCCGCTTTCATTCGATCCTCGATCATCCGGTGGATTACTTCCATCATTGGCTGGTCGCCATTCTGGCCGGAGGAGATCTCAGCGTCCTCGGTGAGTACCCTTATCCCTCTCCCGTTTTGCGCCGATGATGCCCGGCCGGTGAGCGAACACACCTGGGTCTCCCGCGGGGCGCGGCCGCTGGCTATCACATTGCTCGTCCTTCTCATCGCTCTTTTTGCTGCTGCATCGCCCTGCCTGGCGGACGCCTCGCCGCCAAGCTCTCTCACACCGGTGCAGCACCTCGAAGAAATGGCGCGCACGCTGCATGACAAGGGTTCGTCCTCCGCACACGACAAGTTGAGCGCCTTCGCCAAGAAAAGCTCCTCCGGGCTCCTCGGCCGGCGCGCCGCGCTCGCGCTCGGCTATTTCGATTACACGAAGGGGCGATATCCGCAAGCGCTGCGGTGGCTGCATCAAGGCGAAGGCGATCCGATTCTGCGTGAGTACGCGTTGTTTTGGGGCGCGCAAGCACAGCGCGCGAGCGGGCAGAATGCGGCTGCGCTCATCCAGCTCATCCTCCTGCATCGCGATTTCCCCCAGAGCGTGATGAACGACCAGATTCTGCAAGCGCTGGGCGAAACGGCTCTCGCGCTCCAGAAGCCGGACCAGGGGCTTGTCGCCCTCGATGCCGATGACT
>JBGQEW010000035.1:0-19349 GCA_041496565.1 Terriglobia bacterium
AGGCTGGCCTTCATCTGGGAAGCGTGATAGGTTCGCGGAACAATTGCACGCTGGGCCCGCACGAAGGCACGCAATCGCCGCGCAAACTCAGGCGGCGTCTCGAATTTCCTCAGATGGAGGCACCATGGGAGGCGGAAAGGTAAACGTCATGGCTGTGATCGTCACCGGGATCATCGTCTGGTTGCTTGGAGCGCTCTGGTACTCGCCACTGCTGTTCGCCAGTCGCTGGGTTGCGTACGTGGGCAATGTGACTCCGCAGAGCAATCCCTACGGCAATATCCCGTACGCCATTGCACTACTTTTAGATTTTCTGATGGCCTACGTGCTGGCCTGTTTGATCCTCCGGGTTCAGGCGACCAACGCCTTCAAGGGCGCGGGGCTCGGGATTCTCCTCTGGATTGGCTTCGTCGGCCCCGCCTCGTTAAGCCCGCATCTCTTCGAAGGCCGGCCTCTCGGCCTGTTTCTGATCGAGAGCGGCTATCCGCTCGCAGGGATGATGATTGCGGGGGCCATTCTCGCCACTTGGAAGCGGCGCACAACACCGGCGCAATGATCAAGCGTGATTGATTCTCCAGCGATGGGGAGCTGAGCCGCGGAATGGCACTCAGCGGTGGCGCTTGTGGAACGGCCAGATAAACTCCCGCAGGACATTCGTGGCGATGTTCCCGGCGAAGGCATAGGTGCCCAGGCGCAAAGCATCCTTCGGTCCGTATCGGTCGGGAAACCAGGTAAGGGAAGTCAGCGAGCCAGCGTAAGGCGCGCCAAACTTGGGAACGGAAATCACCCGATGACCGTCCCTGGCGCGCGCCGTGAAACTTGAAATCAAAGCGTGTCCAAGGCGGGGGAGGAAGCCCTTGCATTCACACTGGTAATAGATCGTGTCTTGATGCAAGACCGCTGAAAACCCTTCTTGCACGCTGTTCTGGATCGCATTCACTCCAAACGCAGTGCCGTAGCGCCTGCCGAAGCCTAGCCCGCCCTGACCCCAGTCCGGCACGGTATTGTTCGCCTGCGCTATCCCGGCAGCGAATCCTGCCTGCAAAATTGGCAATGGGCCGAGGGTGTTCCAAAGATAGTGGTGGAACCGCACCTTGCCGCTGGGAAAAGTGTACCCGGTTGCGTTCGAACTCGAAGCCGTCGTTGGTGCTTGCGGCAGGGCTTCGCTGGCCAAGTCCGGGGATTGCGCCAGCGCTTCATTGCTGAGATTTTGTGCTCGCGCCGGTGACGGCGATAGAATCAGCGCGCCGGCTAGTCCAATCACTAAACAGATGGCAGTTTTGTTCAAGAGAGTCCCTCTGGGGGCTCGTAGATAGCACGAACCTCGTCAATTAGCCAGCAGTATCGCCGAAATCGGCCCGTTTCTCCGCGGAAGACGAGCGCGCCGCCTCGAATTCGCCGACGTGGATTGACAAGGCCCAGAGCGTCCGATAGGCTTCATCGTTTCAAGGGGGCGCGGCGGAGCGATTCGTGTCTTCGGCTGCGCGGGAAATTCCATGTCCGATCAGAAACTGCCCACGCGCGCCGAGGATTTTGCGGAGTGGTACAACCAGCTCGTGCTCCGCGCCGAGCTGGCCGACTACGCGCCCGTGCGCGGCTGCATGATTGTCCGTCCCTACGGCTGGACGCTCTGGGAAAACATCCAGCAGGCGCTGGACCGGCGCTTCAAGGCGACCGGACACGTCAATGCGGCGTTCCCGCTGCTGATCCCCCGCAGTTTCATCGAAAAGGAAAAATCGCACATCGCCGGATTTTCGCCCGAGCTGGCCGTGGTGACCATCGGCGGCGGCGAGGTGTTGGAAGAGCCGCTGGTGATTCGTCCCACCTCGGAGACGATCATCGGCCACGCCTACGCCAAGTGGATTCAGTCGTACCGCGATCTGCCGGTGCTGATCAATCAATGGAACAGCGTGGTGCGCTGGGAACTGCGCACGAAGCTCTTCCTGCGCACGCTCGAATTTTTCTGGCAGGAAGGCCACACGGCCCATGCCACTTCCGAGGAAGCCGAAGCGGAAACCCGTCAGATGCTCGACATCTATGCTGATTTCGCGGTCCGGGATGCCGCGATCCCCGTGATCCCGGGGCGCAAATCCGAAGCGGAGCGATTTGCCGGCGCCGATCACACCTATTCCATCGAGGCCATGATGGGTGACGGCAAGGCGTTGCAGTCCGGAACCTCGCACAATCTGGGACAAAACTTCGCGAAGGCATTCGAGATCCGCTACCTCGACAAGAACGGCACGCTGCAGCACTGCTGGACCACGTCGTGGGGACTTTCGACGCGCTTTATCGGCGCGATCATCATGGTACACGGCGACGATCAGGGTTTGATTTTGCCGCCGCGGCTGGCTCCTTTTCAGGTGGTCATCGTACCCATTTTCAAGACCGACGAAGAGAAGGCCACGGTGCTCGAAGCGGCGAAGAGAATTCACGCCGAACTCACCGATGCGCAAATCCGTGTGAAAACCGACGAGCGCGAAGGCGCCAGTCCCGGCTTCAAATTCAACGACTGGGAGATGCGCGGGGTCCCGCTGCGCATCGAGCTCGGTCCCAAGGACGTCGCCAAGAACAGCGTTGTGCTGGCGCGGCGCGATCGGCCAGGGAAGGAAGGGAAGTCGTTCGTCCCGCAGGCGGGCCTGGCGGAGGCGGTGACGAGAGCCCTCGCGGAAATCCAAACGGCGCTCTACGACCGCGCGCTTGCCTTCCGCAAAGCCAACACGTTCGACCCGAAGGATCGCGAGGAGTTCAAAGCGGCGGTCGAGAAAGGCTTCGCGTTCTCATTCTGGTGCGGAAGCGGCGACTGCGAAGCGAACATCAAGGCAGAAACCAAGGCCACCATGCGATGCATCCCGATCGAACAGCCCGGCGGCACCGGCCGCTGCATCTATTGCGGCCAGCCTGCCAAGGAAAGAGCTTACTTCGCCAAGGCCTATTGAGGCGCGTTGCCCCGGCTTTGACCGGCCAAAGCCTGCTCGCCGAAGTTAACCCGGCGGTAACAGGCCAGCGTCGCTGCCTCGACACCCGCGAAGAGCGATGCTAGCATCAAGTTGGAGTTTCCTGAGGTGTACAAGTCTCTCGATTCAGGGGTCGTTTGAGG
Organism: Terriglobia bacterium; assembly: GCA_041496565.1. GTDB lineage: Bacteria > Acidobacteriota > Terriglobia > Acidiferrales > UBA7541 > JBGPTK01. The sequence continues at coordinate 3,095 of JBGQEW010000035.1, forward strand.
ATAAGCATGTTCCGCCAGCGGGAAAAAGGCGCCAGTCGGCTAAAGACTGTGTTCGGACTGTTGGTCCTGGCTGCCATCATCTATTGCGGCATCCAGATTGTGCCTCCCTTCGTTAACAACTATCAATTGCAAGACGCCATGAAAGAGGAGGCTCGCTTTGCCGGCGTGAATCGGCGGGATCCGGAGAGTATCAAGGACGCCATCTTCGTCAAGATGCGCGAGCTGAACATCCCCGCCCGCCGCGAGGACATTCACGTCGAGTTGAACGGTCCTTTTTCCTATCTGATATCGCTCGACTACAGTGTCACGGTGGACCTGCGTGTTTACCAGCTTCGACTCCAATTCCATCCCCAAGGGGACAGCGGTTCTCTTTAACCGCGCATCTCAATCTAGTAGTAAGGTGAACGCATCCGAGGGTGCGCCAGACGACGGGTGGAGAACGGCCTCGGCGTGAGGGAAGAGAGCGGAGGGCTGGTTTGCGAATTCGCATTGCCCGCGGGTTTTGGTCGTCGCGGTTCGGCCTGGGACTGCTCGGCGCTGTCTTCCTTCTGTTTGTCGCCGGCGCGGGAATCTTCACCTACTACTACATCAAACTCGGCCACCTGATTGATGCGCGGTTGAACGGGCAGGTCTTCCAGAACACCTCGCGGGTTTATTCGGCCCCGCAGCGAATCTCCGTGGGCGACCCGCTGCGCCCGAATGATCTGGCCAGCCACCTCGTTCGCGCCGGCTATTCCGAGTCCGATATTCCCGGCTCGCCGGGCCGCTACAAGGCGAGCGGCTCCGTGATCGAAATTCACCCCTCCTCGAATTCCTATTTTTCCGGAGGCAATGCACTGCGTGTGGAGTTTGCAGGCGGAGCGGTATCGCGCATCGTTTCCTTACGGGATGGCGCCGCGCTCGGGTCCGCCGAACTCGAGCCTGAGCTGATTACCAATTTGTTCGATAGCTCGCGTGAGAAGCGCCGCGTCGTGCGCTTTGAAGACTTGCCCACCGTGATGGTGGACTCCGTCCTTGCCGCCGAGGATAAACGGTTCTTCGAACATCCCGGCTTCGATCCCTTCCGCGTCTTGGGCGCGGCCTGGGCCGACATCCGCCGAAGCAGCGTGACACAGGGAGCGAGCACGCTCGATATGCAGGTGGCGCGCAGCTTCTTCTTCACCACCAAGCGCGAATGGCGGCGCAAAGTCAAGGAAACGGTGGTGGCCTTGCAGCTCGAGCAGCGCTTCAGCAAAAATCAGATTTTCGAGTTGTACGCCAACGAAATTTATCTCGGCAATCGGGGCAGCTTCGCCATCCTTGGCTTTGGGGAAGGGGCCGAGGCCTATTTCGGCAAGGACGTCCGCCAGCTCACCGCCGGTGAGGCGGCATTCCTCGCCGGCATCATTCGCGCACCGAATCGCTATTCGTCGGCCGAGCGCCATCCCGACCGCGCGATCGAGGCCCGCGACCGTGTTCTCGCCCAGATGGTCGAGGACAAATACCTCTCGCCGCAGGCGGCTGAATCCGCCAGGAAGGAAAAGCTCAAATTCGTCGGCGGCGCGATCCCGACCGGTGCGGCGCCTTACTTCGTGGACATGGTGAAGGATCATTTGCTGGAACACTTCTCCGAGGCAGACCTCATCTCGCAGAGCTACCGCATCTATACGACGCTCGATCCTGCCCTGCAGCGCGCGGCTGCCGAAGCCGGGAACATCGGAGCGAAAACTGTGGATAAGCTGCTCGCCCGGCGCTATGCCGCATGGAAAAGGAAAGGCCAGCCGGTCGTGCAGCCGCAGATCGCTCTTGTGGTTCTCGATCCGCATACGGGCGCGATCCTGGCCATCGTCGGCGGGCGCAACTATGGAGAAAGCCAGCTCAACCATGTTGTCGCGCACCGCCAGCCCGGCTCGGTCTTCAAGCCGTTTGTTTACGCCGCGGCATTTGACAGCGCGGCCGATGGGTTGCAACCGCTCGTCACCCCAGTCACCACGGTGGTGGATGAGCCGACTACCTTTTCGTTCGACGGCAAGGAATACACGCCGAACAATTACGGCGAGGAATTTTACGGGACCGTCACCGTCCGCGATGCGCTGACGCATTCGCTCAACGTCGCCACGGTGAAGGTCGCGGAGATGGTGGGCTACCAGCGCGTGGTCGATGTGGCGAGGCAGATGGGGCTCGACCCGCACATCCAGGCGACACCGGCCGTGGCCCTGGGTGCTTACGAGATGACGCCGCTTGACGTCGCCGCCGGCTACACGATTTTCGCCACCAATGGCATGCGCTCGGAGCCCATGTTCGTGAGCAGTGTGGTGGACGCGGACGGTGCAGCGCTCGAAAAAATTCCGCCGCGAACCCGTCCGGCGCTCGACCCGCGCGTCTCCTTTCTTGTCACCAGTCTGATGGAGGATGTGCTCAACCGCGGCACCGGAGCGTCGGTTCGTGCGATCGGTTTCACGGCGCCGGCGGCGGGCAAGACGGGCACCTCCCGCGATGGCTGGTTCGCGGGATTCACGTCGAACCTGCTGTGCGTCGTCTGGGTCGGCTTCGACGACAACAGGGATCTCGGCCTCTCGGGGACGGCTGCGGCTGCACCCATCTGGGCTGAGTTCATGAAACGCGCCGTCTCCCTGCCCAGGTATCGCAACGTGCAGCCTCTTGAACCGCCTCCCGGCGTCAGCCAGGTGGCGATCGATCCGCAATCAGGTCAGCTGGCGACGCCCGCTTGTCCCACAACTCGCCTGGAATTCTTTGTCGCCGGAACTGAACCCACGGAGTTTTGCCAATTGCACGGGGCCCACATGGCAGTGCAGGCGCCGCCAGTCTCGTGGCTCTCGCGCCTGTTTGGAAAACAGGAGTCGGCCACGCCACAACCACTCAACGGCGCGGCACCCTCGGGACAGAATCCGCCCCCCGCCAATGGCTCCGCAAAGCCACCGGCTCCGGGGCAGGCTCCCCAGCCGGAGGCAGAAAAGAAAAAGGGTTTGCTGCCTCGAATTTTTGGTATCTTGGGAGGTAGTAAGAAAGCTCAGGAGACACCAAAGCCGAAGCCTCCAGATGTCAAGCCCTGAGCGAGGAGGTGGGCGATGAGCCGAACGGCCTTGCTTGCCGTCTCCTTGACCTTCCTGTTGACTCCCTCGTCCCGCGCGCAAGACTTGGTTTCGTCGTCGCTCCAGCAGGCGAGTGGGCCGCAGGAAATGACCGCGGTTCCGCAGGAGAGCCCGGGCCAGTTGCTCGAGTTGCGTGGCGACATCTTTGTGGCGCGCAAGATGTATCCCGAAGCCATCGGGATCTACCAGAAATTGGCGTCCGAAAAGCCGAAGAATGCAGCCCTGCTGAACAAGATCGGTGTCGCCTACCAGCAACTCGGCGATTACGACCGCGCGCAACATTTCTACAAGCGCTCGCTGAAGGCCGACAAGACATTCTCCACGGCGCTGAACAACCTGGGCACGATCGAGTATGCGCGCAAGAGGTTTCGGAAGGCGGCCCGCTATTATCGGCAGGCAATCGCGCTGCATCCCGACGCGGCGACCTACTACAGCAATTTGGGCTACGCCAGCTACGGGGACAAGAAATTCGAGGATGCGATGCAAGCATTTACTCGGGCGACGTCACTTGACCCCGGAATCTTCGAGCACAAGGGAGGCGCGGGCGCGGTGGTCCAGCAGCGCTCGATGGCAGATCCCGGGATGTTCTATTTCCTTTTGGCGAAGACCTATGCGCTCGAAGGCGACGCCGAACACTGCGCTCACTTTCTGACGATCTCCCGCGACGAAGGCTACAAGAATTTCTCGAGCGCCTTGAAAGATCCGGCGTTCGCCAAGGTAATCAACGATCCTCAAGTGCAGGCTGTCTTTCAGGCGGTACCGTCCGTGGGGCAAGAACCGCGGGGGCAGTCCTAGCCCGTTATTGAGGAATTTGGTTTGTGTGTCATTCAGTGTCCGGCGCGAGCCATGCCGCGCGAGTTGCTCTTGGTCGGGCCACCTAAAACGCAAATCCCTCGATTGAATGTTCTCCACAAGGCAATGAGCCACGCAACGCCACGCCTTCCAGCACCAACTGGCACTTTCAAACGGTAAGCCCGGTGAACTTGCTATAATGCCCGCCAGGATGAGACGACTAGCATCAGTCGTAGCGTGCCTCTCGCTCGCGGGCCTCGTTGCATTCGCGGTTGTGCGCGCGGCGGCAGCGGCGACCGCGCCTTCGCCCACTGACACGGGACGCGTTGTGGTGCTGCGCCTGGACGGCCAGGTCGAGCCCATCGTGGCGGAATACATCAGCGGCGGAATTGACGACGCCAATCGCAATCAGGCTGGCCTGATTCTGATCACGCTCAATACCCCGGGCGGCTTGGACACGGCTATGCGCACGATCATTCAAAGCATCCTGCGTTCCCATGTTCCCGTGATCACCTACGTAACGCCGACCGGCTCCCGGGCGGCGTCCGCCGGATTTTTCATCCTGCTTTCCGCCGACGTGGCCGCGATGTCACCGGGAACGGACACCGGTGCGGCCTCGCCGCTGATGATCTTCGGCGGCACACCAGTGCAGATTGACGAGACGCTGCGGCACAAGATCGTCAACGAAGCGACCGCCTACTTGCGGAGTTTCGTCAGCCAGCGCGGCCGGAACGTGGATCTGGCCGAGAAAGCCGTCACCGAGGCCAAGGCCTTCAGCGAAAAAGAGGCGCTCGACGGAAAGCTGATCGATCTAGTGGCCGCTTCTCCGGAGGATTTGCTGGCAAAGTTGAACGGGCGGTCGGTCACGCGATTCGACGGGACCATCGTGAAGCTCGATCTCTCGCGCCCCATCCTGGAGGTGCGCGAGATGAGCGGACGCCAGCGTATTCTTTCGCGCATCGTGCAGCCCGACATGTTTTTCATTCTGCTGCTGGTCGGCGTGCTCGGCTTGTACGCGGAGTTCACGCACCCCGGTCTGTTTGCGCCAGGCGTAATCGGCGCGATCGCGCTGCTGCTGGCGTTGTTCGCGATGCACTTGCTGCCGGTAAACCTCACCGGATTGTTGCTCATCGTGCTGGCGCTGGCGCTTTTTGTTCTCGAAGCAAAATTTCCAACCCACGGCGTGCTGGGCGTGGGGGGAGTAATCGCCATGATCCTGGGCGCATTGATGCTGGTTCGTTCACCGCTGACAGGCATGGGCGTGAGCCTGGGCGTGGCGTTGGGCGTCACGCTGCCCGTGGCCGTCATTATCATTATCTTGATGCGTCTGGTGCTGCGTTCGCGGCACTGGAAACAATCCACCGGCCGGGAGCAGCTCGTGGGCGAATGGGGAGAAATCGCCGAGCCCGTGGCCGCGGGCGGATCGGGCATGGTGATGGTCCACGGGGAATTGTGGCGTGCAGAGGCGGGAAAAGAATTGCCACGCGGCGTGCGTGTCCGCGTGACGCGCGTGGACGGGCTGACGTTGCACGTCGAGCCGGCCGAATTGCCGCGCGCGGATCACAAGCGAATTGAATAAGGGGCATTCCTTCCGAGGAGGGAGCGATGGGATTCTCTGAAACGGTGCTGGCCGTAGGGCTATTGGTCTTCTTACTCTGGTTTTTCAACTCCGTTTATGTCATCAAGGAGTGGGAGCGCGGTGTGGTGCTCCGGCTCGGCCGAATGTTGCCGGAGCCGAAGCCCGCGGGCCTGCAACTCGTCATCTGGCCCATCGACAAGCTCACGCGAATGTCGCTTCGCATCGAGACGCTCGACGTGCCCGCGCAAGATGTCATCACTCGCGACAACGTCTCCGCAAAGGTGAACGCCGTTTGTTATTTCCGCGTCGTGGACGCGAACCTCGCGCTATCCCAGGTGGTGAACTACCTCTACGCCACTTCACAGCTTGCGCAGACCAACCTCCGCAGCGTCGTCGGCCAGTTCGAGCTGGACGAGATTCTCTCGGAGCGCGAAAGGGTAAACGCGAAGCTACAAGTAATCCTTGACCAGGATACGGAGCCTTGGGGTATCAAGGTTACGAAAGTTGAGGTCAAACAGGTCGATATTCCGGAGAGCATGCAGCGCGCGATCGCGCGGCAGGCCGAGGCGGAGCGGGAACGCCGGGCGAAGATCATTCATGCGGAAGGCGAGTGTCAAGCTTCGGCCAAGCTGGCGGAAGCCGCGAAGATGCTCCAGACTCAGCCTGCATCGATCCAGTTGCGCTATTTGCAGACGCTGACGGAGATCGGCGTGGAAAAAAACACGACGGTCATTTTCCCGCTGCCGGTTGACATCATCAGCCAGTGGATGCGGGCTACAGAGGCGATTAAATAAGCGATGGCAAGCGCGAACTCAGGGAAGGGGCGAGGCGGCGACCGGATCATTGAAAGCCGCCACCTGGTGGGGCTGTTTCTCGGAGTGGTAATCCTCTGCGGCGTTTTCTTCACGCTCGGTTACGTGATGGGGCGCACGCAGTATTCCAATCCGACGGCCCGTGCGGTTGAGCCGATTCCGAAAGACGTGAAGCCTTCTCCCTCACCCAAGACGGAGTCGGCGAAGAACGCTACGGCGACGGATTCGCCGGAATGGGATTTTTACTCGTCCAAGAAACGAGACGCCAAGCCAGAGACGCCTGCTCCCGTACCCGCGATGGCCAGCCGGCCCGCCCCGCCGGCAAGTGGCCCGACGAATGCCGCACTGAAGGAGGTGCCTGCAGTCACGAAGACTCTTGCGCGCTTCCAACCGCCGCGGATTCCACATGGCGCCATCCTTTTGCAAATCGCCGCGCTCAGAAACGAGGACGACGCTTTGGCTTTGGCGGACGCCCTACAGCAAAAACAATTTCCCGCCTTCGTCGTCTCACCCACGTCGGATCGTCTGTACCACGTCCAGGTGGGTCCCTACGCCGACCCGCAATCTGCGAACGTGGCAAAGCTGTCGCTCGATCGCAAGGGATTCAAAGCGATCATCAAGCGCTGAATGACACTCCAACGGCGCACGCGGTTCCTGCTGGCACTGGGATCGGGGCTTGTTCTGGCGCTGGCTTTTCCCAATTACAACTGGCCGGTCCTCGCATGGTTTTCCGTGGCGCTGCTGCTGATCGCCTCCATCGGCGCGCGGCCGTGGGAGGCGGCGCTATGCGGTTTTCTTCATGGCGCAGTTTTTTATCCGGCCACGCTGCCGTGGATGTACACGGTCATGCGCGTCTACGGCAACCTGAGGCTCCTCGAAGCAGCGGGCGTCTTCGCGCTTGTCGGCATTGCCGCCGCCTTGTTTCCCGCGGCGTTTTCGCTGGCGGTGGAGCGGATCAGCAAGACGAGCGTGGCGCGTGCCTGCCTGTTTGCTCCGTTTTTCTGGGTTGCGCTCGAATTTGCGCGCACGCATCTTCCCATCATCGGCTTTCCGTGGAATCTGATCGGCTATGCGGCCTCGGGTGACCTCGCCTTTTTGCAACTCGCCGCGTGGACCGGCGTTTACGGCTTGTCTTTTCTAGTGGTGGCCTACAACGCACTGCTGGCTTGGACGATCGCGACGCGGTCGCAGCGCTCCCGCTTCGTGACCGTGGGCGTGACCGCCGCGTCGCTCGCGCTCGCGCTGTTCGGGCACTGGTTCGTGCCTCACGATGCGCCGCAATACGTCGCACACTTGGTCTCCACGAATTTTCCGCAGTCGGAAAGCTATCCATCCGACTGGCTCGATCTCCACGCGTCCGAACTCGATCGATTGGAAAACCTCAGCGTTTCTGCGGCGCGCGCGAATCCCGGGCTGATCGTCTGGCCAGAGGTGCCGGCACCGTTCAGCCTCGAAGATCCGAAATTTGCCGCGCGCGCCGTGCGCATCGCGCGCGACTCCGGCAGTTTCTTTCTCCTCGGTGTGGACGATTGGAAATTGGACTCTGCCGGAAGATGGGCCGCATCCAACAGCGCCGTCTTGCTCGACCCTTCGGGGCGGCGCGTTTTCACCTATGATAAGATCCATCTGGTTCCGTTCGGTGAATACGTCCCGCTGCGCCGCTGGCTTACGTTCGCGGCTAAATTGACGGCCGAGATTGGCGACTTCCAGCCCGGCACCGTATACCGCGTCGGGAATCTGCCGGGCGGCACATTCGCCGCCTTCATTTGTTTCGAGGCGGTATTTCCGGCAGAGGTGAAGCGGTTCGCCGCGGGCGGCGCCGAATTGCTCATCAACATTTCGAATGACGGTTGGTTCGTCGGCTCCGCGGCCCCTCCGCAGCACCTGATGATGGCGCGGGTGCGGGCGGTCGAAAACCGCCGTTGGCTGCTGCGCGACACGAATAAGGGATTCACCGTCGCCGTGGATCCTCATGGGCGTTATGCGGCGCTGATCGACATCGATCGTGTAGGCGTTGTGGAAGCGCCGTATGACTTTCGCAGCGATACGACGCTCTATACTCGCTGGGGCGATTGGTGGTCCTGGCTCTGCGTCATCGTTTCGGTCATCTTGCTTGGCGCAACGTTTGCCCAGAGAAGAAAATGAATTCGCATATCAATACTCGACACTTGAAATTCGCAATCCGTGTCTTAGGATAGACTCATGGGAACGCACATCGAAGACTTGGAACACCGGTACGACGAGCTGAAGAAGCGCATCCAGCTTGTGCGGAGCTATCTTTGACGTCCCGCAGAATCGCGCCCTGCTAACCTCTCTCGAAACCAAGATGAATGATCCCGCCTTCTGGCAGAACCAGGAGCAGGCGCAAGCCATCCTGCAAAAGCGGAAGGAGGCGGAGAAATTCATAGCCGAGGATGAAAAGCTCACGCGCGCCGTCGGCGACCTCGATACCTATTTTCAGCTTGTCCGCGAAGATTCGGACGCGCAACAGCGTGCCGCGCTCCTCGCCGAACTCGACGGAGAGCTCGCGAACACCGAAACATTCGTCGCCGGGCTCGAAACGGAGACTCTACTCTCCGGCGAAAGTGATCGTTTGAACGCCATCCTCACGGTGAAGCCCGGCGCCGGCGGCACCGAATCGCAGGATTGGGCGGAAATGCTGCTGCGGATGTATCTGCGCTGGGCCGAACACAAGGGGTTTCGCGCCACCGTGATCGACTCGACGCCGGGCGAAGAAGCGGGACTCAAATCGGCGACAGTGCGAATCGAAGGCGAGAACGCCAGCGGATTGCTGGCGGGGGAGAGCGGCGTTCATCGGCTCGTGCGGATATCGCCATTCGATCAGGCGGCGCGGCGCCACACCTCCTTCGCGTCCGTGTTTGCGATTCCGGAAATTGACGATCGCATTGAGATTGTCGTCAAGCCCGACGATTTGCGAATTGACACCTTTCGCGCCGGCGGTCACGGCGGCCAAAACGTCAACAAGGTGGAATCCGCCGTCCGCATCACCCATTTGCCCAGTGGAATTGTCGTGCAATGCCAGAATGAGCGCAGCCAGCATAAGAATCGCGAACTGGCCATGAAGGTCCTTCGTTCGCATCTCTACGAGCTCGAACTCGAGAAACGCCAGGAAGAGGCCCGCAAGCTCGACGCCTCGAAGCCCGAAATCAGTTTCGGCAGCCAGATCCGTTCCTACGTCCTGCAGCCGTATCAACTCATCAAGGATCACCGCACGAAGATGGAGCGTGGAGACGTGGACCGAGTCCTCAACGGAGATATTGACAGTTTTATCCAGGCTTATCTGCTCTTCCGGCGCAACGGGGGCGTCCCTCTGCCGGCAAGCGACGAGACTCCCGAGGAATGAGAACTCTTTTCAAATCAGAACGCCCTCAACCTCCGCGGAGGGCGGAAAAAACTCGCGTGGCCGTTCCGGGTTCGAAACCTGCCGTTCGCTGCTTAGATAACACGTTTGCGGCCAAAGCGTTGACACCCCCTGGGGTGCATGCTAGCCTTTTTCTTTAATTTCCCGTGTCGCTAATACTTGGGCCTTGAGATTTGCGGTTCCCGCGTGGAGGAGAATGTTTTGACCCCAACACTAGAAAAATTCTTGTTCACCTCGGAGTCAGTGACCGAGGGCCATCCTGACAAGATTGCGGACCAGATCTCCGATGCAGTCTTGGATGCGGTTCTCGCGCAGGACCCGAAGGGCCGGGTCGCCTGCGAGACGCTGGTAACGACCGGTTTGGCAGTGGTGGCCGGTGAAATCACCACCTCAGCGCACCTCGACTACCCAGCAATTGTGCGCGAGGCGATCCGCAGCACCGGCTACACGCGCGCCAAGTACGGCTTCGATGCGGACACGTGCGCCGTCATCTCCGCTCTGAATCGCCAGTCACCCGACATCGCCATGGGTGTGGACACCGGCGGCGCCGGCGATCAGGGACTGATGTTCGGATTCGCCTGCGACGAGACGAAGGATCTGATGCCCATGCCGATTGAGCTGGCGCACAAGCTCACCAGGCGTTTGGCCGAGGTCCGCAAGTCAGGCAAGGTGAATTTCCTCCGCCCGGACGGCAAGTCACAAGTCACCGTGGAATATCAGGGCGGACGCCCCGTGCGGGTGGATTGCATTGTCGTTTCCACTCAGCACAGCGACAAAGTTTCCAATGAGGCCCTGCACGAAGCCGTTCTAAACGAAGTCATCAAGGCCGTGATCCCAGCATCCATGCTGGACAAGCAGACGCGCATCCACATCAATCCGACCGGACGCTTCGTTGTCGGCGGGCCGATGGGCGACGCCGGACTCACTGGACGCAAGATCATCGTGGACACTTACGGCGGTTACAGCCGCCACGGCGGCGGCGCACTCTCCGGAAAGGATCCGACCAAGGTGGACCGCTCCGCCTGCTACATGGCGCGTTACGTGGCGAAGAATCTCGTCGCCGCGGGCGTGGCGCGCAAGGTGGAAGTCCAGATTGCCTATGCCATCGGTGTTGCCGAACCTGTTTCCGTCATGGCGGATACGTTCGGCACTGGGATGATTCCCGACGCTCAGATTACCGAGCTGATTCGTGCGACCTTTTCCCTGACTCCACGGGGGATCATCGAAACACTCGATCTCCGCCGGCCGATTTACCGAGCGACCGCGGCCTACGGCCATTTCGGGCGACCCGAGCCGAACTTCACGTGGGAGCGCACGGATAAGGCCGAGAAAATTCGCAACGAAGTGGGCGCACGTAACTCCGAAGTTGTGACTCGTCGCTAGGCGAACAACCGGTTCATTGCAATTTTAGGGGGATTTCCTTGGAAACGATGCCAAAGCTTTCCGGAGATGTGAAAGATCTTGCCTTGGCCGAACGCGGCAAGCGCAAAATCGAATGGGCCAACCAGCACATGCCGGTGCTGCAGTTGATCCGCAAACAATTCATCAAAGAACAGCCGCTCAAAAGCGTGCGCATGTCCGCATGCCTGCACGTGACCAGCGAGACGGCCAACCTGGCCATCACGCTGCGTGACGGCGGCGCCGACGTTGTCGTCTGCGCTTCAAATCCTCTTTCGACGCAAGATGAAGTCGCCGCTTGCTTGGTGAAGGATTACGGCATTCCCACTTTTGCCATCAAGGGCGAGGACAACGCCACCTACTACGCGCACATCAACGCGGCGCTGGATCACCAGCCCCAGATCACGCTGGATGACGGCGCCGATCTGGTGACGATCCTGCTCACCAAGCGCACCGATCTTGTCAAGAACGTCATCGGCGGCACCGAGGAAACCACCACCGGCGTCGTCCGCTTGCGCGCAATGGCCAAGGACGGCACACTGCGCTACCCCATCATCGCCGTCAACGACGCGCTCACCAAGCACCTCTTCGACAATCGCTACGGCACCGGCCAGTCCACGCTTGACGGCATCATCCGCGCAACGAACTTGCTGATCGCGGGTCTGCGCATCGTCGTCGCCGGCTATGGCTGGTGCGGCCGCGGAGTGGCGATGCGCGCCAAGGGATTGGGCGGCGACGTGATCGTCACCGAGATCAATCCGGTGCGCGCGCTCGAAGCGGTGATGGACGGTTTCCGCGTGATGCCCATGGCCGATGCAGCCAAGCTCGGCGATATCTTCATCACCGTCACCGGCAACAAGTCCATCCTTGCCGGCGAACACTTCGAGAAAATGAAAGACGGCGCGGTGGTTTGCAACTCGGGCCACTTCAATGTCGAGATTGACATTCCGGCGCTTGAAAAACTTTCGAGCGGCCGCAAGCCCGTCCGGCCGTTCGTGGAGGAATACGCCATGCGCGACGGGCGCAGGCTCTACTTGCTCGGTGACGGTCGCCTGATCAATCTGGCCGCAGCCGAGGGCCATCCGGCCGCCGTCATGGACATGAGCTTTGCGAACCAGGCGCTCTCGGTGGAATACCTGATCAAAAACGCGAGCCAGCTCGCGCCGCAGGTTTACTCCGTGCCCGAGCCCATTGACCGGCAGATCGCCAAGTTGAAGCTCGAATCCATGGGCGTGCAAGTCGACAAACTCACCCCGGACCAGGAGCAATACCTCGCTTCGTGGAACGAGGGCACATAACCAAGCGGATTCTCATTCTGCGGGCCAGCGCAAGCCGGCCCAAGAATTCCTCCCTTCTTTTCTCAAATTGTGGGCGCATCTTCACGGGGGACGATGCAGGACTGGGCCAACTGGGGGATTGAGACGGCGCTCGCGCGCGGGGCTTCCTACGCGGATGTTCGCGTCATGGATATTCGCCAGCGCGAAATTTCCACGAAGAACGGCGAAGTCGGCACGCTGGTCGAATCGGAATCGCTCGGCATCGGCCTTCGCGTCATCGTTCGCGGCGCATGGGGTTTTGCTTCCACGGATCGCTTGACCCGCGAAGGAATCCAAGCGTGCGCGGCGCAGGCCGTCGCGATTGCCAAAGCGTCCGCATTAGCCAAGCTTCACGATGTGGTGTTGGCGCCCGAACAAGCCTTCGTTGACACCTGGCAGAATCCCTTCGTCAAAGATCCTTTCCGCATTCCCGTCGAAAGACAAATCGATCTCCTACTCGCCGCCGACAAGGAAATGCGCAAGGTCAAAGGCGTGACGGTCGCCGAAGGCTCGATGTCCTTCCGCCGCATCGAACAGCTCTTCGCTTCGAGCGTCGGCTCGCGGATTCATCAAGTGAAAATGCAGTCCGGCGCAGGCATCGTCGCCACCGCATTTGCCGACAACGAAATTCAAAAGCGTTCTTATCCCAATAGCTTCGGGGGTCAGCACTCGCTTCAGGGCTACGAGCTTGTCGAATCGCTCGATTTGGTGCGCCACGCGCCGCGCGTTGCCGAAGAAGCGGTCGCGCTGCATTCCGCCGCGCAGTGCCCCCAGGGGACGAGCACGATCATCCTCGACAGCTCGCAGCTTGGCTTGCAGATTCACGAGTCCATCGGCCATCCCATCGAGCTCGACCGCGTCCTCGGCATGGAAGCAAACTTTGCCGGGATGAGTTTTCTCACGCTCGAAAAGCTGCGCACCCTTCGTTACGCCTCCGAAATCGTGAACGTCGTCGCCGACGCGCGTCTAGAGCACGGCCCCGGCCTCGGCACATTCGGCTACGACGATGAAGGCGTGCCGGCGCAATGCACTCCGATCATTTCGAATGGCCTTTTCACCGGCTATCTCTCCAATCGCGAGACGGCTGCGGCCATCGGCGAAAATCGCTCGAATGGCACGATGCGCACCGAAAGCTGGAACCGCCTGCCGATCATTCGCATGACCAACATCAGCATCCTGCCGGGAACTTGGAAATTCGAGGACCTGCTTGCCGACACCGATGACGGCATCTATCTCGAGACAAATCGCTCCTGGTCCATCGACGACCGCCGCTACCATTTCCAGTTTTCGACTGAGATCGGCTGGGAAATCAAGGGCGGCAAGAAAGTGAGGATGCTGAAGAATCCCAGCTACAGCGGTATTACGACGGAATTCTGGTCGAGCTGTGACGCCATTTGCTCGCGCGATTACTGGACGCTTTGGGGCACGCCGAATTGCGGCAAGGGCCAGCCGATGCAGACGATGGGCACGGGCCACGGCGCCTCGCCTGCGCGTTTTCGCAACGTCAAGATCGGCGTAGCTTTCGCAAAATGATGGATCGAGGACAATGACCCGCGCCCGCAGAAAATCCGCCCCGCGCCGCGTTCGCCGCGCACCCGCGGTCGGCGCCGCGCGCCGGCTTGGCCCCGCCGAGCTGCGCCGCATCGTGGAAAAAATCTTCAAGTTCAGCGACGCAGACGCAACCGAGGTCGAAATTGATGTCGCGACCAAGGCGTTGACGCGCTTCGCGAATAACACCATTCACCAAAACGTTGCCGAGCAGTCCATGCACATATCCGTGCGCGCGGTCGTGGATGGCCGCACGGCCCGCGCCGTCACGAACAAGACCGACGACGATTCGCTTCGCCGTGTGGTGGCCGCCGCGCGAAGTCTTGCGCTTTGCCAGCCGGAATCGCCGGACTTGCTGCCGCTGCTGGGCAAGCAGAATTACACGAAGGTCAGCCGCTTCTTCGAATCGACCGCCGCGGCGACGCCGGAAGATCGCGCCCGCGCCGTGAAGCGCGTCGTGCAAAGGGCGGCGAAGCACGATCAGACCGCCGCGGGAATTTTTTCGACCAGCGCCACCGAAGGCGTGCTCGTAAATTCCAAGGGCCTTTTCGCCCATCATGAACAGACTGGCGCCGAATTCTCCGTCACGATTCTGGAGAAAGATTCATCCGGCTGGGCCAAGGCCAATTTCGCCGATGTCACTGAAATCCATCCGGACGCCTTGGCGTCGAGCGCCAGTCAGAAAGCCGCCGATTCACGTAAGCCGCGCGAAATACCGGCAGGGCGCTACACCACGATCCTCGCGCCGGCGGCAGTGCTCGATTTGGTTGGCTTCCTTTTCTACGACTTTGCGGGAACGGCGGTGCTCGACCAGCGCTCGTGCCTGACGGGGCGCATGGGCAAGCCCTTGTTCGGTGAGAACATCACGATCTGGGACGATGTGTATCACCCGCTGCAGCTCGGCGCGCCATTCGATGGCGAGGGCCTGCCACGGCAAAAAGTCCTGCTGGTTGACCGGGGCGTGCCGCGAAACCTGGTCTACGCGCGCGCGACTGCCAAGAAAATGAAGACGAAGCCGACCGGCCATGGCTTCTCGCTGCCGAACGAATACGGCGAAGCGCCCATGAATTTGGTTTTCGCGGGCGGAACATCCACTCTCGAGGAAATGATCCGCGGCACCGAGCGCGGGATCTTGGTCACGCGTCTTTGGTACATCCGCGAAGTCGATCCCTTCCAGAAGATTCTAACCGGCATGACGCGCGACGGCACATTCCTCATCGAAAACGGCCGCGTGGCGGGAGGGCTGCGCAATTTCCGCTTTAATCAGAGCATCATTGAAATGCTTTCGAACGTAGAACTGCTAGGCCCGGGTGTGCGCGCCGCGGGCGAAGAATCATTTGAGATGGTTGTCCCTGCCATGAAGGTTCGCGATTTCCACTTCTCCGAAGTCACAAAGTTTTAAGACTGACATGCGATTCAAACCGTAGAAACCCATTTTTGCGCGTGGCGAGCTGCTACTCGCTTGTGAATTCGAGGCTGGTGATGGCGCGCCGGATGACGTTTTCCTGAATCTGAACGAGGTCCGATTCCGCGTACGTCATGCCGAAGACGGTGAAGAGCGAATTGCCGTGCGGGATGAACGCGACAATACCGGACCAGTCGCGGCCATCCACGCTGCCCCGAAATCGCCGCTCGGTCGCGGGCGCTCCCGAGACGACAATCTGTTTTTCACCGGTCGGACGGTAGTTCTCCATGATTTCGCGCAATCGTTGTTCGGTGGATGCGATTTGCGAGGCGATTGGCTTGTTCAGCGCCTCCTGGCTGATCACCAGGTAGGTGGTTTCGTCGCTCGTTCCCATCGCCGTGATGGCGCCCGGCAACATCTTGCGCGCTTCCACGATCACTCGCCAATCCGGCGGCTTGTACATCCGGAAGCCGTAGGTGAGGTTCGCATACGCGTTTCCATTCACTTCTTCGCGCATCGGTGGCTCGGGCGCGGGCTTCGGCGGCTCTGGTGCGGGCGGCGGAGCAGCCGCCGCGCTTGAGGGGTTCGGCGCCTTCGATGCGGTTACGACATGGGCTTTCGCGGACTGCTTCGCCGCGGTTTCTTTCGCCGGCGCGGCGCTCGTCTCCTTCATCGGCGCAGACGCCGGCTTCTCCTCACCGTTCGCCGGGGCCTTTGATGTTTCCGCCGGCGCGGCCGAAGCCTTTGCCGATGCGGACTCCGGTGCAGCGTTCTTTTTTTCAGTTGCAGCTTTCTTTTCGGAGGCCGGCGAAACGGAGATGGAAACGACTTGATCTTTTCGGACCAGGGCGAAGCCGTAGCTCGTTTGCACCTTGAACGCGTTGTCTTCGAAACCGACGATTGTGCCGACGACCTTCGTCCCGTCTTTCAG
>JBGQEW010000036.1:0-19232 GCA_041496565.1 Terriglobia bacterium
CGGGGAGATTTTCGCGCAGGACCACATTTTCCGCGATGTTGAGCGCGAGCGCGGTCTTCCCCATCGAAGGGCGCGAGGCCAGAATGATCAGCTCGGAAGGCTGCAGGCCTGCCGTTTCATTGTCGAGCCGCGAATAGTGGGTCGCCAGGCCGGTGATGCGCCGGCCCTCGGTCATGATTCTCTGAAGACGCTCGAAGCCTTCGCCGACCAGCTCTTTTACGCCAATCAGTCCGGCGCGGACGCGCTCTTCTGCGAGCTGGAAGATCAGCGATTCGGCGCGGTCGAGAATGACGTCAGCGTCGTCATCGGCGTCGAGCGCCTGCTCTTGGATCGCGTGCGCGGAGTGGATCAAGTTCCGCAGCACCGCCTTTTCTTTCACGATTCGCGCATAGTGCTCGACGTTGGTGATCCGCGGCACTCCGTCCACGAGCTGCGCCAGGTAGGCCGCGCCTCCTGCGGCTTCGAGTTCGCCGCTGCGGCCCAATTGTTCGCTCAGCGTCACCAGATCGATCGCCTGCTGCGTCTCGCCCAGGCCGATCATCCGTTCGAAAACTCGCCGGTGCTGGTCAAGGAAGAAATCTTCCGGCTTCAGTTTTTCAATTGCCGTGTTCAGCGAATGATTGTCCAGCAGGATGGCGCCGAGCACGCTTCGCTCGGCTTCGAGATTGTGAGGGAGGGGGCGTTCGAGTGCGAGGTCGGTGGCCATTTTACTTTCGCTTAAGTTTCGCCCAGAAAATGCGCCGCCGCAACGCTTTTTTCGAACGCCCCTGGATGCCGGGGCGACCCTGAAGGAGCTGCCGCCGCGGGAACGAGGCTGCATTCTGCGCGGCAATCCGGGCCACGTCAACCCAACGCGCCTGTGGACGACTGTGGAAAAGTGGATAACTCTGAAGAGAGCCGAAGAGCAGCCAGTGAAGCGTGCGCGAAAAAACTTTTTCCTGTCGCGAAGCGGTTGCCCGAACCCGCCCCCGCTTCACGCTGTGCGATCGCTCTGTAGGGGCCCTGCTGCTGCGCCGGTCTCTTACTCGGCTTGCGAGCGGACGCTACGCTTCGCGCTGAACCGTGAGCTTGACCGTAGCGGAGACTTCGCGGTGGAGCTTCAACGGAACCTGATATTCGCCCACCAATTTGATCGGATCGTCGAGCTGGATCTTGCGCTTGTCCACCGTGAAACCCTGAGCGGCGAGGGCATCCGCGACGTCCGCGGACGTGACGGAGCCGAAAAGTTGATCGTTCTCCCCGGCTTTGCGCGAAAGCGTCAGCGCAACCGAAGCGAGCATTTCGGCCAGCTTCTGCGCGGCTTCTTTTTCGGTCGCTTCATGTTTGGCAAACGTCGCGCGCAGTTTTTCCAGGCGCTTCAGGTTTGAGGGCGAAGCCTCGAGCGCGAGCTTGCGGGCGAGCAGATAGTTTCGCGCGTAGCCTTCGGCCACTTCGACAATCTGCCCGCGCGTTCCCAGTTTCTCGACATCCTGCTGCAAGATGATCTGCATGATGGTTCCCTCAAGTCCTTCGGATTTTCTTCCGGTTACTGCCTCTGTTCGGCGCGAATCCCTTGATCGTCTCTCATTCCGAGCCGCGACGTTTCTGGTCGGGGCGACGAATCCGGAGATCGCTCTCATGATTCTTCGTCGAGCCGGTTCCATCGACTCCACTCGGAAGGGCGCGGTCCAGCCAGAAACCCTTCTGACGACAATTGCGAAATTACAATTCCGCAGCAAACGGCAATAAAGCGATATTCCGCGCGCGCTTGATCGCCACGGTCAACCAACGCTGGTGCCGCGCGCATGTGCCGGTCATGCGGCGCGGAAGTATTTTGCCGCGCTCCTGCACGAACGGCTGCAGGATCTCGGCCTTTTTATAATCAATGTAGTCCACCCGGTCCACGCAGAACCGGCAAACTTTCTTCTTCCGGACGAAGCTCCGCTTGCCGCGCTTGTGCGGCCCGCCGGGCCCGCCTGGGCCGCTCGGTCTTCCGCCTGGCCGCCCCTGCGGCGGCCCCGATAGCTGTGGTGCGCTTTGGTCTGCCATTCGAATCTTCTCCCGTTAACTGGCTGCGGCGGCCTGCTCGGGGCTGCCGGATGGTGATGGTGCGGCCTTGCGCGGGCGCCTTGCGGCGCGCCGCTCGCGGCGGTGGACCAGCTTCTGTTGCCGCTTCATTTCTTCGTCGAGGCGCACCGTCATGTACTTGATCACCGGGTCGGAAACCTTCAGCCGCCGCTCGAGTTCCTTGATCAGCTCGCCCTGCGTGGACCGCAGCGCCAGATAGACGTAGTAGCCTTCCCTCTGTTTGCGCACCCGGTAAGCCATCTTCCGCGTGCCCCACTTCTCCGTTTTCTCGATCTTGCCACCGTGACTGCTGGTGGCTTGCTCGATCATGGCTACGAGCTTGTCAACTTCCGCTTCCGGAGTGTCGGGCCGGCAAATGAAAACCAAATCGTACAAGCGCTCTTCCATGTGTCCTCGATTCCTTCTCTCAGGTTCGCCCTATGAACTGACTCAAACAAAAGGTTCAGATCGTGGTCTCTTCCGGCGGCGTCGCTCGTCGGTTGTGCCTCGACATCGCCCGGCTTGTTCCCTCGCTCAGGATTAACTCAATCGCGTCGGCCGCTTCCACGACCATTTCCGCGGCGGCTTCGCGCACATCCTTGCCCATCGGGCAGAGTACGTAGGCTGCCAGATCCGGCACCGGATATTCGGGCTGCACGCCGAGGCGCACACGAATGAACTCATCGCTCGCCAGCGCGCCGATCACCGACTTCATGCCGTTGTGCCCGCCGGCGCTGCCGCGCTCCCGGATCCGGATCATGCCCCACGGCAGAGCCACCTCGTCGCATGCGACGATCAGCTCGGCGGGGTCGCATCCATACCGCTCGATCAGGTCGCGCACCGCCCGGCCGCTCGCGTTCATGTAGGTTTGCGGCTTGGCGAGCGCCACATCGTACCCGGCGATTTGCCCCAGCCCCACGTACGATTGTGATTCCGGCCGCGTCACGTGAATCCCGGCCCGTTCCGCCAGCCGATCAATCACCCGGAACCCGAGGTTGTGCGGCGTCCATGCGTATTCGGAGCCGGGATTGCCCAGGCCCACGATTAGGCGACGATCAATCGCATCCACGTTTATCCTGAGCGTCCCTCGCGCTAACGACCCTTAGTAGTCGCAGCCGCCAGGCGAGCCGATCGGCGAACTCCACCATCCAAAGAGCGCACGCCCGCCATGCCGCTACTTTTCCTTGCCCTTGGGCTTCTCGGTCTTTTCGGTCTTCTCGCCCTTCTCGACCTCGGCCCCTTCTTCGCCCTCTTCGACTTCCTTCTTGCCCTTCTTGATGACTTCGGGCTCGGCCGGAGCGGCTTCGATGGCCGCGGCTTCCGCCGCCACTGGTTCCTCTTCCTTTTTGAGCGTGACGACGTGCGCGATCACCCGCTGCGGGTCTGTGATCAGCTTCACCTTCGCCGGATCAAACGGCAAATCGGCCGCGCGGAACTGCTGATGGATCAGCAAGCCGCTGACGTCCACCTTGAACTCTTCCGGGATGTCGCCCGGCAAGCATTCGATCTCCACTTCGCGCGTCACCATTTCGAAAACGCCGCCCTGCAGCTTCACGCCTTCCGGCTCGCCGAACGTGTGCACCGGCACGTTTACCTTCATGCGCACGTCCATGGCGATGCGCAGCATGTCCACGTGCAGCAGCGCTCCAGTGACGGGATCCACCTGCCAGTCCTTCATCATCGCCGTCTCATCTTTGTGCCCGGCCACCTGGACCGTGAAAATCGTGTTGTGTCCTGTCTCCGAGCGCAGGATGCGCGCCACTTGCTTGGCATTGATCGCCACGGAGAGCGACTCTCCCTTTCCGCCGTAAAGCACGGCCGGGACCGCGCCGGTCAGGCGGATGCGCCGCGCCACGTTTTTTCCGCGCTCTTCGCGGATCGTGCCTTCGACCGTGAATGTCTCCATACGTCCTTCCTTCCACCCATTCTAAATAAAAAGTTCGCTGATCGACGTTTCTTCGTGGATTGAGCGAATGCCCCGCGCCAGCAATTCGGCCACGCTGAGCACTTTGATCTTCGCCACCTTTTGCGCGGCTTCGGAAAGCGGCACCGAATCGGTCACGATCACTTCTTTCATTGGCGAGCTGCAAATCCGCTCCACCGCCGGCCCGGAAAGAACAGCATGCGTGCAACCGGCAAAAACCTCTGTCGCGCCTTCCTTCAGCAGCGCCTCGGCTGTTTTCACCAGCGTTCCCGCAGTGTCAATGATGTCGTCAATCACCAGCGCCGCACGCCCCTTCACTTCGCCGATCAAGTTCATCACTTCGCTCACGTTGACGTCGATCCGGCGCTTGTCCACGATTGCCAGCGGCGCGTCCATTTTCTTCGCGAAATAGCGCGCGCGCTCCACTCCCCCCGCGTCCGGCGAAACCACCGTCAGCGGCCCCAGCTTCTTTTTCTTGAAATATTCCACCATCACCGGCGCGGCAAACAGGTGATCCACCGGCACGTTGAAGTAGCCCTGGATCTGCGGCGCGTGCAGGTCCAGCGTCAGCGCCCGGCTCGCCCCTGCCGTCTCAAGCAAATCCGCCACTAGCTTCGCCGAGATCGCCACCCGCGGCCGGTCTTTCCGGTCTTGCCGTGCGTACGCGTAGTACGGAATCACCGCGGTGATCCGCCACGCCGACGCGCGCTTGAACGCGTCGATCATCAACAGCAGCTCCATCAAGTGGAAATCCACCGGATGGGAGCAAGGCTGCACTACGAAAACGTCCGCGCCGCGGACGTTCTCAAGAACCTGAAATCGTGTCTCGCCGTCGCTGAACTGCCCGCGTTCCGCCTGGCCGCGCTTCACGCTCAGATAGCTGCAGATCGCGTCCGTCAATCGCGGATTGGCGCTCCCGCTGAAGATCTTGAATTTATCGTCGGTCAACGCGAATCCCCCTTAGGCAGTCGCCCGCTTCGGGAACATGCCTGCGGTAATCTTCCCTCGTGAGGGTTTCGACGACGAAAACCTGGTCTTTCGGGAACCCTTGGGCGGCTCGGCGCGCCTGCGCTGGGTTTCGGCATATTCCGAACACCGCCGAACCGCTTCCCGCCAGCGTGGCTTCCGCAGCTCCTCGCTGGAGCAACGCCCGCTGAATCGTTCTCAGTCGGGGGTGCCGGCGGAAGACAGCCGCCTCGAAATCATTCGAGAGGGCAGTCCTCTTCGGGCTCCAGCATAGAGCGCAGAAACTCCAAAGTTTACGGGCCGAATGCCTCTTTGTCAATTGCAAACTGGCCCAGCGAAATGCGTCTCGCGTGCTCACAGCGATGTTCGCAGGCGAAACCACCACCACGGAACGCCGAGGCTCATCCGGCAGAGGATAGATTTCGTCGCCTCGGTTCACTCCCAGCGCCCGGCCCCCGAACAGAAAAAACGGCACGTCGGCGCCCAGTTCCGCGGCGATTCCCATCAGGCGGGGCAGTGGAACTCTCTTCCTGGTTAGCCGCAGCATTCCCATCAGGGCCGCCGCCGCATCGCTCGAGCCGCCCCCCAGGCCGCGCGCAATCGGAATCCGCTTCATCAGGCGCGCGTGCACTCCGCTGCGGATACTCAATTCCCGCCGCATCGCCTCAATGGCGCGCCAAACTAAATTCTCTCGCCCGGTCGGCAACGCCGCATCGTCCGTTTCCAGGGTAATGCGGGAGCTCCGGGCAAGCGCCAGCTCCAGCGTGTCGTGCAACGAGATGGTTTGGAAAATCGTGCGCAGCTCGTGATATCCGTCAGCACGCCGCCCGAGAATGTGCAGGCAGAGATTCACTTTGGCAAACGCCGGCAGGCGTACCACGCGCGTCATGGAGGGAAGTTTACTGCGGTTTGTTCTCGCCCGTCGCGGACTTTTGCGCCAGGCGCTGCTTCACCGATTTCAGCTTCTTGTCGAGTTCGTTCACTTTCTCGGCTTCGTAATCGGCGGGCAGGGCCTTCTGCCATTCTCCCAGCGCCTTTTCCCACACCGCCGCAGCGCGATCGGCGTGCCCGAGCTTGTAATACACGTCGCCCAGATGGTCGAGGACGGTGGGGTCGTGCCCCGTCCGTTCGACGGCCTTGCGCAGGCTTTCTTCGGCTTCCGCCAGTTTGTTCTGCTTGTAGTACGCCCAGCCCAGGCTGTCGAGGTACGCGCCGTTGGTGGATTCCTCCGCCACCGCGCGCTTGATCAACGCCGTGGCCTCGTCCAGCCGGATGCCGCGGTCGGCCAGCATGTAGCCGTAATAATTCAGCACCGGCGCATTCCGCGGATTCACTTGAAGCGCCTTGCGGAATTCTTCCTCGGCCTGGTCGTATTTCTTCTGCCGCTCGAAAATCGCGCCCAGCATGAACCACGCCATCTCTTTATCCGAAGGCTTCTCGGACATCTGCTCGGCGGTCTCCGCGGCCTTTTCGGCTTCGGCAAAGCGGCGGCCGCGCTCCTCCACTTGCGCCAGATTCAGATAAGTCTCGCGGTCCGAATTGTCGCCGTGGAGCATCCCGCGGAGGACTTTCGCGCCTTCTTCTGTCTTGCCCTTTTCGCCCAGCAGCATGGCGTACGTCACCCGCAAGTCGTCATCCTTCGGGTCGGCCTGCATCGCCTTTTGTGTTTCGGCGATGGCCCGGTCGATGTCGTGGCTCGCGCGGTATGTGTCAATCAGCAGCATCCGCCCGCGTTTCTGCTCCACTGGGCCCAGTTTCATCAGGTCTTCGAACGTGCGCTCGGCTGCGGGATAATTCTCCTGATCCCGGTAGGCTCGTCCAAGTTGTTCGTACAGAATCGCCATCGTGTTCGGCCCGCCGGAGCCATCTGATTGCGTTTTCACTCCGGCGATCGCATCCGTCAGCACGTGGATGGCGTCGTCATAGCGCCCTTGCGCCTCATACAGCAGCGCTTCGTTGTAAATCACTTCGAGGCTGCCCGGCGCGCGCTGCTTCGCTTCCAGGACGCTGTTTTCCGCCTGGTCCAGCTTGCCCTGCCGCCGGTAGATTTGCGCCATGCGCAGATAATTTTCCGGAGCATCCGGCTCGAGTGTCGTGAGTTTCTTGTATTGCTCGAGAGCCTCGTCAAATTTCGCTTCGGATAACAACGTCTGCGCCAGGCCGCGCCGGTGGCTCGCCTCGTCCGGTTCTTCTTCGACCGCCTGCCGGTAGGATTTCTCCGCTTTCGCGTACTCGTGTGTCTGGGAATAGGCGTCGCCGAGCAGGTCGGCTAGGCCGGGTTCGGAAGAGCTTGCGGCGGATTGCTCCAGCAAAGCGATGGCATCGGCGGCGCGCCCTTCGTCGAGAAGCAATTGGCTGAGCTGCTCGAGGGCGGGCTGGTTGTCTGCATCACGGCGCAGCAAGTTCTGCAAAACCGCTTCCGCTTTTGCGTGCTCGTTTTCGAATCGGTAGAGTCGCGCAAGCCACAGGCCCGATTCCGAGTCCGAAGGATCGATCCGCAGGACGGCCTGGAGCTGTTCGACGGCCCGGCTGATGGTCTCCTTCTGAGCTCCGGACGCGTCCTGATCGCCGAGCGTGCGCACGTAAATCCGCGCCAGCAGGCGGTGGGCCGCCAGGTTGTCCGGGTCCGCCTTGAGGGCGTTTTCCGCCTCGACGATAGCGTCGCGGATGCGTTGCGATTTGGCGTACGTCTCGGCCAGCCGCTCGATGATCGCCGGCGCGCCCGGATCGAGCGCGAGCGCCTTCTTGTAATAGTCAATCGCGTCGTTGGCGAATTCGGACTTGCCGCTGATCTCGTACTGTTCTTCGCTCAGATGGCCCATCGTGAAATTGAAATAGGCTTCGGCGCGTTTCGCCGCATCCGGTTGCGAGTAAGGAACTTCCGCGCTCGCTGCTGCCGCGGGAGCCTGGGCCGGCTTAACCTCGGGCGCCGCCTGCTGCGCGGCAATCCCCGGCGCGGCCAAGGCCAGTCCTAGCCCTAGCAGATAAACCACAAACGAAAGACGCATTCTCATGAGCTCACCCGAATCTCTAATTATGGGCCACCGCGGAAGTCCCGTCAAAAATTTCCCCGCAGCATGATTCCATCTTGCACCGGGACTCTTGGTTGGATGCCGGTTCCCGCAGGGGAGGCCAGTCCAGATCCTTCTCTAATCTTTCGATTCCTCCCGCTCAACCCGTACAGCAGATTTTCCGGCGAATTGGGGGCAGAATGGACATGATTCACATGAGGAACATTCGCGTCTCATTGGACGCAGCCGTTCGCGGCTCGGTTGCAGTGCAGCCGCGACTGCTTGCCCCGGCGCGTCGAAAAGGTTAGCGTGCAATAGGGTACGGAGAAAACCATGAATCTCTCGAATCTGTTCCGCACGAAATTGATTCGTCGCATCAGTCTCGTCCTACTCGGCGCGGGCTTGCAGTTTGTGAATTCCGCGCCGGCGCAAGATCCCGCGCCTCCAGCCGCTCCAGCCGCTGCGTCTGCTGCCGCGTCACCGAAAACGACGCTCGCGGATTTCGCCTGGTTGGCCGGGAAGTGGCGAGGCGAATTGAATGGCCGTCAGAGCGAGACCATCTGGATGCCGCCGAATGGCCGCGTCATGATGGGGATGTTCCGTCTCACCGAAGCGGAGAAGACGCTGGTCATCGAATTGTTCACCGTGATCGAAACTGCCGCGGGCATCGAATTCCGCTTCCGCCACTTCAGCCCGCAGCTTGAAACTTGGGAGAAGGAAAGTCCGCTGCTCTTGAATCTTGCGGGCTTCGACGGCAAGCAGTTCGCGTTCGAAAATCCCAGCGGCAATCTGCCCAAGCGCACCTTCATCACGCGCATCGGAGACGACTCCTATCGGGTCCGCTCCGAGCTGATTCGCGACAACGGCCAAATGGACATCATCGAGTTCCCCCTCCAGCGTGTGAAGTAGATTCAAGCGTTCGCGCTAGGCCCGGCAGTTCGGCCGGAAAGAATCAAGTGTTGCTGAAACACGAGTCGATGTCATTCTGAGCGCGGAGCGCGCGAAGAATCCCTCACGCGTGACACGCAGAAAATCGCTGCTTCCGATAGGGGCTCGACGCGGCGCACAAGCGGACTTTCCGCTCTCGGCTAATGCCGGAAATGCCGAATCCCCGTGAACACCATCGCCATTCCCAGGCGATTCGCCGCTGCGATGGCTTCCGCGTCGCGCACGGACCCGCCCGGCTGAATCACGGCCGTCGCGCCGGCCTTCCCTGCTTCTTCGACGCCATCGGCAAATGGGAAAAACGCGTCCGACGCCACCACGCTCCCGGCAAGAGGCAGCTTCGCGGAGGCCGCCTTCATCACCGCAAGTTTCACCGAGTCCACGCGGCTCATCTGCCCCGCGCCGATCCCCAGCGTTTGCCCTTCGCCCGCGAATACAATCGCGTTCGACTTCACGTGTTTGCACACCTTCCACGCGAACAGCAGCGCGCGTTTTTCTGCCGCGCTCGGCGCCCGCTCCGTCACCACCTTCAGATCGCTCTCAGCGAGCGCGTGCCGGTCCGGCTCTTGCACCAGCACACCGCCCGAAATGCGCTTTAGCTCGAGCGCCGCAGGCGCCGCCAACCCCATCGCGACCAGCCGCAAATTCTTTTTGGAGGCGAATTTTTCCTGCGCTGCCGCGTCGTAGCCCGGCGCGACAATACACTCGACGAACAGTTTCGCCACTTCTTCTGCTGCGGCCGCGTCCATTCGCCGGTTGAACGCCAGCACTCCGCCGAACGCCGACACCGGATCGCAATCGAGCGCCCTCTGATAGGCCTCGAGCAAATTCTCCTGTTCCGCCGCGCCGCAAGGATTGTTGTGCTTCACGATGATTGCGGCCGGCCGCGTGAATTCCTGTGCCAGCGCCCACGCCGCGTCGAGGTCCACCAGGTTGTTGTAAGAAAGCTCTTTCCCCTGGAGCTGTTTCGCGCCCGCCAGGCCTTCCGCCGCTCCGCCCGCCGGGATGTAGAGCGCCGCGCCCTGGTGCGGATTTTCTCCGTAGCGCATCGTCTGCCGCCGCGCGAGCGACAGATGCATCCGCTTTGGCAGCCGCGGCGCTTCGGCCAGATGCACCGCACCATCGGCGGACAGCCGTTCGAGCTCCATGGCAATTTCGCCGTCGTAGCGCGCCGTGCGCGCAAACGCTTTGCGCGCCAGCTCGAGCCGCGTCTCGAGGCTCAACTCGCGCGAACTGGCCAGCTCCGTCGCCACGCTCGCGTAGTCGCTCGGGTCGGTGACCACCGCCACGCTCTCGAAATTCTTTGCCGCCGAGCGCACCATTGCCGGCCCGCCGATATCGATGTGTTCGATCAATTCCCCGGGCGTCACGCCCGCCTTTTTCGCCGTCGCGGAAAATGGATAGAGGTTGACCACCACCAAATCAATCGGCGCGATCTGGTGCTCCGCCGCCTGCTTCTGGTCGTCCGTGTTCCCCCGCCGGAACAAGATTCCGCCATGCACTTTCGGGTGCAGCGTTTTCACGCGCCCCCCGAGCATTTCCGGCCAGCCGGTCAGCTCGGCCACGTCCCGCACCGCAATGCCCGCTTCGCGCAGCAGCCGCGCCGTGCCGCCCGTCGAAACAATTTCAATCTTCAGCGCCGCCAGTTGCCGCGCGAATTCCACCAGTCCTGTCTTGTCATACACGCTGACCAGGGCTCGCTCGATGCTCACAGTTCCCCCTTGGGATCGAGAAGGCCGACTATCTTATGCGTTTGGAGAAAAATCGGGAAGGGCGATATCACCGAGCCGGAGAGGTTGCTGATGAATTCGTACAGGTGTCATTCCGAGTCCCGGTCGCCGTCGGGCCGTGGCGAGGAATCGATAGGAGACGCTGCCCAGGTCGTGGTGTCGCGCTTGACACCAGCCTGGGGCGATTCAGGCGACGCGCGCCTTCAGCTTCACGCGCCCGCCTTCGATGCTCACCACGTACTCCACTTTCTCGCAGCCTTTCTTTTCCTTCAGCTCCCGCGTCTTCTTCTGTACGAAGCGCACGAATTCATCGTACGACGGCGCCGGCCCGGTCTCGCCCAGATTCTTCTTCGCCTCAATCAGCTTGTGGAACAACTGCTCCACCTTCTCGCCCTCGCGTTCCGGGTCCGTCACCACGGCGGCAAACGCCACTGAATTCGCCTGCGCCCGCGCGCGTTCTTCTTCGATGGCTTTCGCGGCGGCGCCGAAATGCCGCCTCAGCGTGCTCTCTTCTTTCTGCTGGAGCCGCTTGCGCCACATGTCCTGGTATTTCGCAAACGTCTGCGCCAAGTTGCTGTACCGGAAGCGCTGGCCGTAGCTCAGTTCCTGGCTTCGGTCTCCGTAGCGCTTGATCAGCGTCTCGACGCGCCACTGCGTATCCGAAGGCGGCCGCTTCCGGCCACCGGCGAAGTATTGCTCATACTCAATTTTCAGCACCCGAATATCTCGTTCGAGTTGGCTCAGATCGTCGTCAGTGTTTGCCATCGTCCCGTGAACCCGGAAACGCTCTCCTAGCGCCGCGTCCTGCAACTTCGCCGCACTGGTTTAATGTGCTTCTCATTCCCTCCTGCACTCCGTGCACGTTGTACACGCCGTATCTAATTCTCTTGCAGTTCTCGGCCGCCGGCTTGCTTCTAAATACTACGCGACTTCAGCACCGGAATGGAATTCAGGCGGATGGAAGGGGCCCGGCAGGATGCGTATTCCCATTCTGTGAAGTCGATTCTCCACACGATGACGGCTGAATAATTTGCAACGCTTAAGAGTAGGGCTCCCGCCGGAGCACGGTCAACGGACGTGTCGGCCGCCGTGTCGCAAGGGTATGCGAAGCAACACGCGAGCACTCTTGTCCTCCGTGAACACAAGCACTTCCTCTTCGGTTCCCGCGGCAGGGGAAAGTTGCCTGGCTTGGACGGCTGTGCTCAAATAGCCTGGCGATGAGCCCCAAGGCTAATCCCGCCGCACAGAACCGCGAAGCGCTGCTGCGCCAGATTCCCTCGGTTGATGATCTCCTCGGCCGTCCGCGGCTCATTGAGCTCGCGAGCCACGCCGGACACAGCCTTGTTCTCTCCACGGCGCGGGCCGTGCTTTCGGAATTGCGCGCTCGTTTGGCGCAAGGGCCGGACGCAGGCGTAGCCCTTGCGTCCGCCACCGACCCAGCCGAACTTGAAGAGCGCGTGATCGCGGAAGTTGAAAAAACGCTCGCGCTTTCGCTGCGCCCCGTCATCAATGCCACCGGTGTAGTCCTGCACACAAATCTCGGCCGCGCGCCCCTTCCCGCCGAAGCCATCGCGCATCTTGCGCGCACCGCCTCCCAATACTCGAACCTCGAATACGACCTCGCCGCCGGCGCGCGCGGCAAGCGCGACGTCCACATCGCTCGCCTGCTCGCGCAATTGGTCGGCGCCGAAGCCGCCATCGTCGTCAACAACAATGCTGCCGCCGTTTTTCTCGTCCTGAACACTCTCGCGAAGGGCGCCGAAGTGCTCGTCTCGCGCGGCGAGCTGATCGAAATCGGTGACGGCTTCCGCATTCCCGACATCATGTCGGAAAGCGGCGCGACTCTGCGCGAAATCGGCACGACGAACCGCACGCGCGTTGCCGACTACGAGCGCGCCATCAACGAACGCACGCGCCTCCTCCTGCGCGTCCATCCCTCGAATTTCCGCATCGTCGGTTTCACGGAGCGCCCGTCGCTCGGCGAAATGGTCGAGTTGGGCCGCCGCTCGAATCTTCCCGTCTTCGAGGACCTCGGCTCGGGCTGCTTGGGAGATCTCTCGGCAGCGGGCATTTCAGAGCCGGTGGCGCGTGAGAGTTTTGCCGCCGGCGTCCAAGTTGTTTCCTTCAGTGGAGACAAGTTGCTGGGTGGGCCCCAGGCAGGGATCATCGCCGGTAAAAAAGAATTCGTCGAGCGCATCCGCCGCAATCCTCTCTTCCGCGCGCTGCGAGTGGACAAGCTCACCATCGCCGTGCTCGAAATCACGCTGCGCGCGTATCTGCGTGGTGCGCTCGATGAAATTCCCGCGCTGCGCATGATTCGCCTGCCGGCCGAAGAAATCGAACGCCGCGCCGAAGCGTTCGCGGATCGCCTGCGCCCTGAGCTGCCAAAGGATTCG
This sequence comes from Terriglobia bacterium, assembly GCA_041496565.1. Lineage (GTDB taxonomy): Bacteria > Acidobacteriota > Terriglobia > Acidiferrales > UBA7541 > JBGPTK01. The sequence goes on from JBGQEW010000036.1 coordinate 13,019, forward strand.
AAGCTGGAAATTGTGGGAGGATTTTCCGTGATTGGGGGCGGCTCAACGCCCGATCAGAGCTTGACTACGCGCCTCATCGCCGTTTCGAGCCGCCGTCACTCCGCCACGCAACTCGAAACCCGCCTGCGCCGGCCCGCCGATGGCTTACCCGTCATCGCGCGCATCGAAGACGACCGCCTCGTCCTCGACCTTCGCACCGTCTTCCCCGAGCAAGAAGCCGCCCTCGCCGCGTCCCTCGCCGAAGCCCTGCGCTAGAGGTGGTTGATCACACTCGCCACGCACCACGCGCCGAAGCCGTTATCGATATTCACCACGCTCACATTCGACGCACAACTATTCAGCATCGCGAGCAACGCCGTCAGCCCGCCGAAGCTCGCCCCGTAACCCGTGCTAGTCGGCACCGCAATCACCGGCGCTGCGACCATCCCCGCGACCACGCTCGGCAGCGCCCCTTCCATTCCTGCCGCGCAAATGATCACGCGCGCCCGCGCCAGCTTGTCGCGGTTCTCGGTCAGCCGGTGCAGTCCCGCCACGCCCACGTCGTAGAGCGCTTCCACGCGGTTGCCCATCATCTCCGCGGTGATCAGCGCTTCTTCCGCCACGGGAATATCGCTCGTGCCCGCCGTCATCACGAGAATCAGTCCCTTGCCGTGAATCGCGTGGCTCCGCCGAATCGTAATCACACCGGATAGCGGATGGAACTTCGCCTGTGTGGAGCGTCGCCGATTTGCGCGCGTGATTTTCCGTACCGCTGCAAGCGTTTTCTCGTCCGCGCGCGTGATTAGAATATTGTGCGACGATTGTTCCCGCAGCATCCCGCGCGCGATTTCCGCCACCTGCTGCGGGGTCTTGCCCCGCGCGAGAATCACTTCCGGATAGCCCTGGCGCAGCGCGCGATGATGATCGATCTTCGCGAAGCCAAGATCCTCAAACGGCAGCTTCTTCAGCCGCTCGACCGCCTTCTCGGCCGTAAGCCGCCCCTTCTGTACCGCCTCGAGCAATTCGCGTATGTCTCGTTCGTCCATTTATTTTTCGCCGTCGCCATCGGCATTCTACCAGTACCGGAGAGGATTCGCGTTGTCTTGACTTTGCCGAACGCTGCTGCCTAGACTGACGAATTCAATTGAAAGCAGTCTCCTGCATCCTGTGGAGCGGGTCGCGGCTTCAGCCGCGACATGAGAGGTGAATTCTACAGGGGCTTTAGCCCACGAACCCTCGATTCATTCGGTCTCACGGCATGGATGAGATGAACTAGCGCAATGGCTAAAACGGAAGGCAAGGTCATCACGGTGGGCGTCACGGGTGCGAGCGGCGCAATCTACGCGCAGACGATTCTGCGAATGCTCGAAGCCGACCCTCGCGTCGCGCGCATTCCTCTGATCGTCACGGAAACAGGCCTGCGGCTGATTTCGACCGAGCTCGGCATCGTCGCGCAGGAACCGAAAAGGCTCCCCGCGCTTCTCATCGGCGCTGGCGCAAAAAAAATCGAGTACCTCCCGAACAAAGACGTCGGCGCTTCGATTGCCTCCGGCAGCTCGGCCGTGGACGGCATGGTCGTGATTCCGTGTTCCGCCGGTGCACTCGCTGCAATTGCAACCGGGATCAGCAATGACTTGCTCGCCCGCGCCGCTGACGTTTGCCTGAAGGAGCGGCGCCGCCTCGTTCTCTGCTTGCGCGAGACGCCGCTCAATCGCGTGCACCTCGAAAACATGCTCCACGTGCACGATGCGGGCGCGGTCGTAATGCCCGCGATGCCCGCGTTTTATTACGGGCCCAAATCGATCGATGATGTCGTCACCCAGTTCGTCTATCGCGTGCTCGCGCAGCTCGACCTGCCGCAGGACGGCCAATATCACTGGCAAGGCAAAGCGTGAGCAAGCAGTCGTGATTTGACAGTGGGAAATGCAAGTCAGGCTGTTACGGATTGCTGAGTGAAGTTTGCTGACGGATGACATGAGCCGAATTCGCACCGTGCTCGAGATGATCAAATTCGAGCACTCGGTGTTTGCGCTGCCCTTCGCGCTCGTCGGCGCGCTGCTCGCGGCGCGCGCGGGCGGCACGGCGTGGCTGACGTGGCGCCAGCTCGTTTGGATCATCGTCGCGATGGTCGGCGCGCGTTCGGCCGCGATGACGATGAACCGCATCGCCGACCTGCACTACGACCGCCTGAATCCGCGCACGCAGAATCGTCCGCTCGTCACCGGCACGCTCTCGCTCTCCTTCGCGTGGGGTTTCACGCTGATTTCTTCCGCCGCGCTCGTCGTCGCCGCGTGGCAGCTCAACCCGCTCGCGCTTGAGCTTTCGCCCGTCGCGCTTGCCGTGCTGTTTTTCTACTCCTACACGAAGCGCTTCACCGCGTGGTCGCATTTCGTTCTCGGTTTCTGCCTGGGCATGTCGCCCGCGGCGGCCTGGATTGCCGTGCGCGGCTCGCTCGACTGGCGCATGCTCATCCTCTGCGCCGCCGTGACGCTCTGGGTTGGCGGCTTCGACGTTCTCTACGCCTGCCAGGACGTTGAATTCGACCAGCGCGTCGGCCTCTACTCGATTCCGCGGCGCTTCGGCGTCGCGGGGGCGCTCGCGATCGCCCGCGCGATGCACGTCCTGATGGTCGCGCTACTTGCTTGGCTCGCGTGGAGTTTCCGCCTCGCGTGGCCCGCCTGGGCGGGGATTGGCGTGGTCGCCGCGCTCCTGGCCTACGAACATTCGCTTGTAAAGCCGAACGACCTCTCCAAAATGAATGCTGCCTTTTTCATGGTGAACGGCTATATTAGCCTGTTGTTCCTGCTCTTCTGGGGCGTCGCGCTTTTTGTGTCGCGGCCCTGAGAGTCCACAAGACGTAGGTCAGAGCAGTCATTTCGGGTCCCGGCGCTGTCAGTCGGGCGCCGAATCGCTGGGCGAATGGAAACGATACCGGGAGTAACAACCAAGGCTGCGGTGGCGGCTCCACTCCAAATCGAAGACCGGCGCCTGAGACCCATCGCCGATAAAGTCCTCGCTGGCGAGCGCCTCACCGCCGAAGATGGCCTCGCGCTCTATCAGTCGAGCGACCTCCTCGCGCTTGGCTGGCTCGGCAATTTCGTTCGTGAAAAACGCTACGGGGACGTTTGTTTCTTCAACGTCAACCGCCACATTAATCCGACCAATGTCTGCGTGGCGCATTGCAAGCTCTGCGCGTTCGGCCGGTCGCCCGATTCCCCCGGCGCTTACACTTACGCCGTTGAGGAAATTGTCGAGCGCGCCGAGCAGGGCGTCGCCGAAGGCGTCACCGAATTTCACATTGTCGGCGGGCTGCATCCCGACCTGCCCTACGATTATTACCTCGGCGTGATCCGCGGCCTCAAGCAGCGCTTTCCGCAGGTGCACCTGAAGGCGTTCACGATGGTCGAGGTGGGCTACTACGCCCGCATCGCCAAGCTTTCCATCCGCGAAACGCTGCTGAAAATGAAAGAAGCCGGCGTCGACTCCCTCCCCGGCGGCGGCGCGGAAATTTTCAATCCGCGCGTGCGCAAAATTATCTGCGACCACAAAGTGAGCGGCCAGCGGTGGCTCGAAATCGCGCGCACCGCCCACGAAATCGGCCTGCCTTCGAATGCGACCATGCTCTACGGCCACATCGAAACGCCCGAGGAGCGTGTCGAGCACCTGCTCCTCCTGCGCGGCCTGCAGGACCAGACTCACGGCTTCGTTGCGTTCATCCCGCTCGCGTTTCACCCGGATCATACCGGCCTCAGCCACATCCCGAAGCCGACCGCGTTCGACGATTTGAAGACCATCGCCGTCGCGCGCCTGCTGCTCGACAACTTCGATCACATCAAAGCCTACTGGATCATGCTGACGCCTCGCATCGCGCAAATCGCGCTGCGCTTCGGCGCGGACGACATGGACGGCACCGTGATCGAAGAAAAGATTTACCACGACGCCGGTTCGACCACCTCGCAATTCACACCCCGCGGCGAACTCGAACGCCTGATTCGCGCCGCGGGACGCACGCCCGTCGAGCGCGACACGCTCTATCGCCCCGTGGATCGCGCGAAGATGCCGCTCCCGCCCGCTTCGCGCAACGCCCGCACCGACGGCTTCATCCCCGAAACAATCTTGACCCTGAACGTCTGATCGGCCGGTCCTGCTTTCTCTCAGCCTGTCCCAGATTGTTCTGCCTGCCGATTTGCCGTGCCCTCATCTTTTCTTGGCGCTATAATTCGGACGCGATTTCGCTCATCCGGGCCTCATCGTGCGAACGGTGAAGAAACCGTGCGGAGGTTGCTGGCATGCCGAAGAAATCTACTCATTCCCGCCGTGCAGGTGCGAAAGTCTTGTCTCCGGTTCCCTTAATGCAGCTTGTCACTGCATTCTGGGCTTCCAAGACTTTGGCGGCGGCGGTCGAGCTCGATTTGTTTTCTCGACTGTCTCGAAAGCCCGTCACGGCTCTCGAACTCGAGAAATTGCTGGGCCTTCCCCCGCGGCCCGCAGAAATGCTTCTGGCCGGGTGTGCCGCGCTCGGTTTGCTCGAAAAGCGCGCGGGGCGCTACCGCAATTCCCCGCTCGCAGAAGAATTCCTGGTGCGCGGGAAGCCCTACTATTTCGGCGGCTTCGTCACCATGCTCGACAAGCGGCTCTACCTGCCCTGGAATCGCCTGCCGGAAGCGCTCAAGACCGATAAGGCGCAAACCTGGGAGGATCAGAAAGGCCTTTTCGAGGCCATGGCAGCTCACCCGGAAGAGCAGCGCGTCTTCACCGAGTCCATGCACAGCCTCAGCGTGCAATCCGGGAAGAGCCTTGTGAGGGCGTTCAATTTTTCTCCTTATAAGCAGCTCCTCGACGTCGGAGGCGGCTCCGGAGCCTACTGCATTGAAGTGGCTCGCCGCTATCTGCACATGCGCGCGGTCGTCTTTGACATCGCGCCGGCCCTCGCCATCGCCCAGGAGAAAATCGCGCAGGCCGGTTTCGCAAATCGCATCCGCACGCAGCCCGGCGACTTCTTCACGGAAGCGCTTCCGCAAGGTTCGGACGTGATTCTTCTCTCGATGATTCTTCATGACTGGGGCCCGGAGAAAAATCGCATGCTCCTGCGGAAGTGTTACGACGCCTTGCCTCCTGGCGGCGCGTTAATCGTCTCCGAACTTATGATGGACGATGATAAAGCCGGCCCGGCTCCAGCGGCGCTGATGTCTCTGAACATGCTCATCGAGACCGAGGGCCGCAACTACACCTGGGCCGAGTACGCCGCATGGCTCAAAGAAACCGGCTTCCGGCAAATTCGCCGGATCCCGATCGTTTCGCCCGGAGCCAATGGCCTTCTCGTTTCGCGGAAGCCTTCAAACTCCGGGCTCGGTGCTTGATCCTCGAACCCTTCTTCGCGCGACTCGCGCCATCGACATCGGGTGGCTCCAAAAAGAAATGCCTCACTCTCCGCTCGTCGGAGAGTGAGGCATTCGGCCCCAGCGCTGGGGGAGTTCCTGCGCCGAGAGACAAAAGTTGGGCCTGCCCGAAACAGCTAATCCTGCTCGCTGTTCGGTGGCGCGGGAGGCGCCGGCGGCGCCGGATGACGGTGTGGCGACCGGTCGCCCCGGAATCCCCTGCCGTCCCGCGACGCTTCATGCCAGAAGGATTTCATTCGCTCTTGCTGCACTTCCTTCAACTTCTTCCACTGATCCACGGTCAGCACGCGCCGGATATCGAGGTCCATCATGGTCAATTCTTTTTCCAGGCGGCCGCGCGCCGCCACCACTTGGTCAATCTGCGCTCCCACCCTCGCCGCATCCGGCTGGTCCGCATCCACGAGCGGCTGGAGCTGCAATTCCTGCTTCTCCAAATCCGCGTGCAAATCCGCCAGCTTCATCCGATGCTCCAGAAATTTGCTCGCGATCTGTTTTGCCTGATCATCGCTCAGCCCAATCGCCTTCACTGTTTCCGAATTCTTCCACCACGCCCCGAACCCCCTGCGATCCATTGATGACCGGCGATAGAACGATGGCCCTGGATGCGTGACGCTCTCTGGCGCCGCAACTGGTGCGCCCATCGCTCCATCCGGGTCCGGCGCTGCCGCGGCGGGGTCCTGCGCGGACGCCTGTCCCGGGAGCATCAATCCCGCCAGCAGAGCGCCCAAACACAACACAATTGCACGCGACTTCATTGTTGTTCTCCTTTTTCATCGTTCGAATTCTTCTGCGCAGCCTGCGCCATTTCCTGCGCCAGCAGGGCTGAGGGCGCGAGC
>JBGQEW010000037.1:0-19158 GCA_041496565.1 Terriglobia bacterium
TATTCCTTCCAGCTCCAGCGCCGTGAAATCGAGAATCGGCAATTTCCCTGGACGTTTCAGAAGCACCTGTACGACTGCCTGCACGACTACATCATCGAAATGTTCACGCGCAATCCGCAGCGGGAAAATTGATGCTCGCCCGCGCGGCTCGCACGCCGCTGGCGACGCTGCTCGCCGACCGCATCCGCGCGCGCGGTCCGCTCACCTTCGCCGAATTCATGGAGACCAGCCTCTATCATCCCCAGCATGGCTACTACAGCCGCGCGGAGTCGCGCCGTTTCGCCGACTACTACACCAGCGTTGACGTCCATCCAATTTTCGGGCGCCTGCTCGCCCGGCAATTCCAACAAATGTGGACTGTGCTCGGACGCCCGGAACCTTTCTGGCTGGTCGAAGCGGGGGCGGGCAGCGGGCGCCTCGCGGGGCACATTCTTGACTTCATTGAGAAACATTTCCCCGAGATGTATGCGGCGCTGCGCTACGTCTCGATTGAATCATCGGCCGGCCGGAGGGCGGCACAAGCCATAGCACTCACGAAGCACGTCAGCGCGAAGCGGGCGATTTGCGCCGCCGAAATGCCGCTGGGAATTCCGATCGGCTGTGTGTTCTCGAACGAGCTGCTTGACGCTTTGCCGGTGCATCGGGTGGTTCGCGAGCGGAGTGAATTGCGCGAAATTTACGTCGGAATCGCCGGCGGGGAATTTGTTGAGGTAACTGCACCTCTTTCCACTCCCGTGATCGCGGAATATTTCACGCGGCAGGGAATTGAGCTGGCGGACGGCCAGCAGGCGGAAGCCGGGCTCGCCGCCTGCCGCTGGATCGAGGATGCGGGTGGGCGCCTGGGGCGCGGATTTGTGCTGACGGTGGACTACGGCCATGAAGCAAGCGAACTCTACAACGAGCGGCACATGCGCGGCACTCTACTTGCCTACGAACGTCACCGCACGAGTGAAGATTTCTACCGCGCGCCGGGCGAGCAGGACTTGACGGCGCACGTTAACTTCACGGCGCTCGATCTTTGGGGCCGCCCTGCCGGCCTCGAACGCGCGGGACTTGTCTCACAGGGGGGCTTCCTCCTCGCACTCGGCCGTGAAAACGAATTTGCCGATCTCTATGAAGATGAAAACAATGAAGCGGAACGCGTCCGCGCCCGCCTCCTGCTCAAGAACTTGATTCATCCAGAAGGAATGGGTGAGACGTTTCGCGTGCTGATTCAGTTCAAGGGGATACGGTCGCCACGGCTCACTGGCCTCCATCCTCTCTAGGAGGGGGTCGAAAAACCGACTAACGAAGCCAGCCTGAAAAGCGTTGTGGAAAAGCTGAGCGCTACGGTTTCGAAGCCTGCGCGGTGGTTTCGATCTGGAAAGGTTTTTGCAGGTACCGCGCGGCTTCTTCTTGTGCGCCGCCGGTGTCGTCCTTCAATTCTCCCGCTCGGCTGTATTCGTTGACGGCGCGCTCGCGCTGCCCGGTCAAGTCGAAGATTTTCCCGAGATAGATGTGGCTCCAGACTTCCACCCACTTGTAGCTCGGGTCCAGGTCGCCGTCGATCGCGCTACGGAATTCGTTGGCTGCCGCCTGATAATTTTTCTGATACAACATCGCTTCCGCCATTCGGAAATGCGCCAGCGAATTATTCGCTTGCACGTCGAGCGCCTTTTGATATTCCACGATGGCCTCGTAGTATTTGCCTTCTTCGGCGAGTCCTTCACCGCGGGCGATCGCGGCGCGCACACGCAGACGCGGGCTCGACTTCAGCAGATTGTTGTTGGGGTCGAGGGAGATGCCGTTCGCCTTGGGCCGACCGAACGTGTCAATTTGAAACGGTGACGACGTCCCGACGACATTGATCGTCTTGTATTCCGGATTGCCTTCCGTATCCACCCGCAGTTCGACCGGCATGTGGAACGTTTCAAGATCCTGCGTCACTTTGCCTACAACTTTGAAGCCCGACTTGATCCGGTAGACGATGTACTCCAATTTGAATTCCGGAATCCCGGTCGAATTGAGCCATTGCGAGAAGAAGGCCGTCAGATTCAGCGCCGGCTGGTCCGCAGATGGCGGCGGAATCTTCGTGGCGGCGAGCTTTTCGAATTCGTCGATGCTCGCAGACTTCTCCCTATATTTCATGTAGAAATCGTGCAGCAGCGCACGGAACGGCGAGTCCCCCATGCTTGACCGAAGCATGTGAAACACCATCGCGCCCTTGTTGACGACGACCGAGCGATACTCCTCGGAATACGCGGGCAGCCGCTGCGCCTGCGCGATCGGTGCGGCGGTGTCGTACATCAAGGCCCCGACGGCGAAGTCTTCGAGGGCCCGATGCAGGCCAGCCACGCCCGCCGTGTGCTCGGCGTAGAGTGCTTCGGAATAGCGCGCCAGGCCACCCGCAAGCCAACTATCCGCCGGCGTCGCCGGCAACACCTCATTGCCCCACCACTGGCCCGCCGCCATTTGCGCCAACAGACGATCGTTCGGCCTGGGCGTCCACTGTCGCGCGCTAATCAGCAGCAGTCCGGGCGCGGAAAAACTCGAAAGCGAACCTTCCGGAAGTTGCGCCACGGTGAGATTGGGGTTCGGCAGGGGGCCGATTTCAGCGGAGAAGAACTCCTCGATTTGCGCGAGCGTCTCGCCATAGTGAGCGGCGAAACTGGCTTGTGCCGGGGGTGTATATACGGAGATTTCGGCGTCTGCGACGCGGACTGGCGAAAGCTGGATGTTGCCGGCCACAAATGAGCCCGCCGGTTCTGGCTTGTCCACTTGAAATGTGTATGCCACTTGCGCCACCGCTCCAGGGCCACTCGGTGGAACCATCGTCGGGGCGCCTGATTTTCCCGTGCCAATCACGGCAAAAGTGTCGGGCGCAACGATCTTGAACGTCGCCGTGTAGCGATTGGAGGGAAAATCCGTCAGAGGAAACCAGCGCGCGGGCAGCAGAAGATACGCGCTCTTGGCCTCAATCGCGGCCAGCCGTACGCCCGGCGTAGGGCTGTCGTCCTCGTTATTGAGCGAGCCGGAATAATCGAACGTGACCGTGAGCGTATGTGTCGGCGGGATCGCTTCCGGGAGTTCCACGGTGACAAGCAGCGGGTTCTTGGAGTCGCGGTCGAATCCCAACGACTTGCCGTCGGCCCCGGTCACCGCCGAAACTTTCAAATCCTGGTGCAGCTCTACTTCGATTTCGTTCGACGCGGACGTCGCCACAAAAGTCACTCTTGCCTTTGCGCTCAGAGTTTGGTCGGCGGGATGCAGCGTGGCTTCGATATCGTAATGCGTGGCGCGAAACGACGTCGCTTTGGGCGCCTGTGCGCGGACGCCTGCAGAAGCGATCAGGAGCAGCGCCGAGATGCCAGCGAATTTGCGAACGCATTGGAGGGCCCGAGCGGCATGATTGAGCATATGACTCTCGCCTTTCTAAGATAGCAGACTCCAGCGCGCGGTTGCCCGCGAGCGAGGAGTTTTCCTCCCTCAAAGCATTCCGGAAATGATTTCCGCAGTTCGTTCGATCGCGCCGGCAGGGCCGAGCCTGGCGCGCAACTCGCCGAGATCGCGCTTCATCTGCTCACGCGCGGCGGCAGACTGGAGGAGCCGTTGCGTCTCGGCGGCGAGCGCCTGGGGTGTGAAATCGTCCTGTATCAATTCGCGCACCACGCCTCTTCCCAGAATCAGGTTCACCATGCTGATAAAAGGAGTCCGCACCAGCCGCCGGGCGATGAAGGCGGTCGTGCGCGAGACTCGATAAACCACCACCATCGGCGCCCCGAGCAGCCCCGCTTCCACCGTTGCGGTACCGCTCGAAACAATCGCACAATCGGCCGCGGCCAGAGCGTTGTACGTGGCCCGCTCGACAACGCGCACGTGCGGCTGGCCCTGTAAATAGGCTTCCAAATCCTTCAGGCGATATCCAGGCGCCGCTGCGATGACGAATTGAAGCGCGGCGGAACCCAATTTCTTCTCCAGTTCCTCGCAGGCCTCGAGGACAGTCGGCAAATTGTGGGCAATTTCGCCGGGCCGGCTGCCGGGCAGCAGCACTACCAACGCACGCTTCGGGTCCAGGTCGTGCTGCGCGATGAATTCCGCGCGCGTTGCGGTTGCGCGAACCGAATCGAGCAGCGGATGGCCAACGAAATTCACCGGGACGCCGTGCTCGCGATAGAACTGTTCCTCGAAGGGGAAAATGACGAGAACGCGCTCGACGAGTTCCTTGATCAAATGCACGCGCTTTGGCCGCCACGCCCAGACCTGCGGGCTGATGAAATAAACGATGCGCACGCCTTGCTCACGCAGCTTGCGTCCCAACCGCAGATTGAAATCGGGGAAGTCCACCAGGATGGCGAGCGACGGCCGGCGCGCGGCGGATTCCCGGGTAAGCCGCCGGAGGGTGCGCCACGCCGCGGGAAGCTTGCGCACGACTTCGCTGATTCCCACGACTGCGATCTCACCGGAATCGGCAACGAGGTCGACGCCTGCTTCACGCATGCGCGGCCCGCCCAGGCCGAAGAGGCGAGCGCCGGTGCGCCATCGCAGGGCGGTCGCGAGCTGCGCCGCGTACATCTCGCCCGAAGCCTCTCCCGCGGAGATCAGGATTGGCGGAGAAGTCATCGCGCTCCTCCGAAAGCGAGATGCAAAGGGAACCGCCTGGAGCGTGGGAAATGAGTGGGAGGCCAGCCCGGGCGCCTGACCTGACCATCGAGCGAGCCCACCGGCATCCGGTCAGTCATCGGCAGGCAAAGGCGCGCGAGCGGCATCGGTCGCGGGTGGCGGCACGCGCAGTTCCTGATCTTTGTATTGGAGCTGATAGAGCCGGTAATAAATGCCGCGCAGCGCCAGCAATTCCTGGTGCGAGCCCTGCTCGCGCAATTTGCCTTTATGGAAGACGAGGATGCGGTTCGCGTGCTGGATCGTGCTCAGGCGATGGGCAATGACGATGGAGGTGCGCCCTTCGAGCAGGCGGTCGAGCGCCTCGCGGATCAGCAGCTCGGTCTTGGTGTCCACGCTCGAGGTGGCCTCGTCGAGAATCAGGAATCGCGGATTGTGCGCGAGCGCCCGGGCGAAACTCACAAGCTGCCGCTGGCCCACGGAGTACGTCGAGCCGCGCTCCGTGACCGGTGTTTCCACGTCGCCAGCGAGCGTGCCGAGGAAATCGCCCAGGCCGACTTCCCGCAGCGCCCGCTCGACAGATGCGCGGTCAATACTTTCGCTTCCCAGCCGGACATTCGATTCCAGGGTGCCCGTAAACAGGAATGGATCTTGCAACACGATGCCGAACATCCGCCGCAGTTCTTGCACGCTCAGTTCGCGGATGTCTTTGCCATCGAGCAGAATCTGTCCGCGCTGGATGTCGTAGAATCTCAGCAAAAGCTGGATGAGCGTCGTCTTGCCCGCGCCGGTGTGACCGACGATTGCGATGGTCTGGCCGGGCTCGACGCGGAACGAGACGTCGCGCAGCACCCAATCTCCCTCGCCCGGATTGGCGCCACCCGTGTACGCGAACCACGCATTACGAAATTCGATCGCCCCGCGCGGCTGGTCGAGTCGGTGGGTTGCAGCAATCTCAGCGGGCAGCGGTTCATCGAGCATCTTGAAGATTCGTTCGGACGCCGCCATGGCGGTTTGCAGGATGTTGAATTTTTCGCTTAGGTCCTGAATGGGCCGGAAGAAACGCTGGGCGTACTGCATGAACATGATCAGCACGCCGATGTCGATGGCTCCGGAAATCACTCGCAAGCCGCCAAACCAGTACAGGAGCGCCACCGCCGCCATGCTGAGAAATTCGACGCCCGGGTAGAAAAGCGCGAAAGCGTTGATGGCATCCTTATACGCATCCATGTGGACGCGGTTGAGCTTTTCAAAGTCCTGTGACGCCCGGCGCTCGCGATTGAAGAGCTGCACCACCGCCATGCCACTGATGTGCTCCTGCAGGAATGAATTGATGCGGGCGATGGCCGTGCGAATCCGCCGGTTAGCGTCGCGCACCTTGGACCGGAAGATCCACGTGAACAGCAGCATGAAGGGAAGCGCGCTCAAGGTCGCGAGCGCCAGGCGCCAGTTCATGATCATCAGCGCGACCACGAAGAAGACGAGCAGAAACGCGTCGTTGAGCATCGCCACCACTCCGGCGGCGAACAGATCGTTGAGCGCATCCACGTCGGTCGTCACGCGCGTCACCAGCCGGCCGACCGGACTGCGATCGTAAAAACTCATTGGCAGGCGCTGTAGATGCTCGAAGATCTCCCCCCGCAGGTCGTACATTGTTTCTTGCCCGACCTTCTGCATCACGCGCACCTGCAAGTATTGGAGGGCAAATGCCAGAATCAGGGAAGCCAGGAACCCGATGACCACCCAGCCGAGGCCGTGCATTCCCTTCGCGTACGGCAATTCACCGCGGCTCGCGGGCACGATGTAGTGATCCACGCCGATTTGGAAGAGCTTCGGGCTGATGAACTCGAGGGGCGTCACCGCCAGCGTGAGCGCCAGGGCGAAGAACACCTGCAAGCGGTAGGGACGCAGGTATTGCAGCAAGCGCCGCGTGAGCCGCGTGTCGTAAATCTTCCCTAAAGCCTCTTCTTCGCGGTGGTCGGCCATATCAGGATCGCTCGAGCTCCTCTTCGAGCAACTGCTTCTGGTAGAGGTCGGCATAGTAGCCGCCCTGCGCCAGCAATTCTTCGTGCGTGCCGCGCTCGACGATTTGCCCGTCGCGCAAGACGACGATCTGATCGGCGTGGCGCACGGTCGAGCAGCGGTGCGAGATCAGGATCGTCGTGCGCTGCCGCATCACGTCCTTCAGCCGGCGGAGGATTTGCTCTTCGGTGTCGGTGTCCACGCTCGAAAGCGCGTCATCGAGAACGAGGATTTTCGGCTCGCGCAGAATCGCACGGGCCAGCGCGGTGCGCTGCTTCTGTCCGCCCGAAAGAGTGATGCCGCGTTCGCCCACAATCGTTTCAAACTTATTGGGGAAACCCTCGATGTCTCCGTGGATGCTCGCGATCTTCGCGGCCTCGGCGATGCGCTCCGGCGAAGCATCCTTGACGCCGAACGCGATGTTTCCCGCAATCGTCTCGCTGAACAAAAAGGTATCCTGCGGCACGAAGCCGGTTGCGCGGCGCAGCGCTGCAAGCGGCCATTCGCGAATCGAGCGGCCGTCGAGCAGCAGCGCACCCGGCGGCGCTTCCCACAGCCGCGTCACCAGGCCCGCGAGCGTGGACTTGCCACTGCCGGTGGGCCCGACAATGGCGAGCGTCGAGCCGGCCGGAACGTGCAGGTTGATGCCGTGCAAAACGGGCCTGGCCGCCGCGCCGTTTTCCGCGGTTGGGTACGTGAACGTCAGATTGCGAAACTCGAATTCTCCCCGTATGGAGTCGGCGGCCCGTTCCACAGCTCCATCGCTGCCTGCGGCGCGCGCCGTCGCGGAATTCGCGAGTTTCGCATCGCCGATTTGGGGTTCTGCGTCGAGAATGTATTTGAGCCTGCCCATGGACGCGGCGCCGCGTTGAAAAATATTCGTAACCCATCCCAGCGCAACCATCGGCCACACGAGTTGCACCATGAAAGTGTAAAAAGCGATCAGCGTGCCCAGCGAGATGCGGTTCAACATCACCAGCCGACCACCTTGCCAGAGCACAAGAAGGAAAGTCATTCCAATCAGAGCCTGCAACGAGGGGAAAAACATGCTCCAGGCCACGATCAATTTCATGTTCCGCGCGACGTACTCGCGGTTGGGGGCATCGAACGCGCGAATCTCGGCATCTTCCTGCGCGTAGGCGCGAATCACGCGCACGCCCGAGAGATTTTCCTGGGCTTTCGCGGAGAGCGTGGCCATCGCCGCCTGAATGCGCTCGAATAATTGATGAATCACCAGGCCGAAGTAACGCACCGAAATGGCGACCACCGGCACCGGCAGCAGCACCCACAGCGTCAGGATGGGCGACAGCTTCAGCATGAAATAGATCGCCAGCACCATCGTCGTCAGCGTCGTGGCGCTGTACATGATCCCCGGGCCGAGCACCATGCGCACCGCGTTCAGGTCGTTCGTGCAGCGCGACATCAGCTCGCCGGTGCGGTTGCGCACGTAGAACTCCGGCTCCATCCGCATCAGTTGCGAAAGTAAATCGTTCCGCAAGTCGTATTCCATGTCGCGGGAAACGCCGATCAGGATCCAGCGCGTCCAAAATGAGAAGATCCCTTTCATGGCGACCGCCGCGACTAGAATGATGCAATACATCGCCAGGGTGTGCCGGTCCCGCGGCTGGTAGAAGGAGAATAGAAAACCCAGCACCGCGCGCGAGGCACCCGTCAAATTGGACAAGGCCCGCGGGCTGCCCACCAGGGAATCGGTGATTGCGCCGATGACAAGCTGGGGAATCGTGCCCGCGATGCCCATCCCCGCCAGCGCCAACAGGCCGAGCGTGATTCCGCCCTTGTAGTGGCTGAGGTAGGGCAACAGGCCGCGCAAATTCTCCCACGCGGAAACGCGCGGCCGCGTGGCGGCCGGTGCCTGCACGGTTTGTGCGACGGTGCTCATCGGCGCAACGGGACCTCGATGGGCTCGAGCGATGGCGCTTCGTTCTGGAATTGCTCGAAGCTGCGGTCGAGCGACTGGTAACGCTTGGCTTTCGAGTTCCAGCGCACGCCGATCGTTTCCACGTGGCCGCCGGCCGACTGGTCGAGTGGCGTGAAATACATCACCAGGCCCGTGTCGTCGTGCTGCTCAAATTGCAGCCGCCAGCCGGTGACTGGCGCGATCGGCGTCCCGGCCAGAAAGCCTTTTGGATTTTTCAAGTGTTCGTCGCAGCGAAAAACTTCCTTCCAAGTCACGCCGTCCTTTTCGGCTACGACGGCGCGCATCAGAAGTGTACCGGGAACGGCGCCCTTGGGCGTGGTCTTCAGGCGATTGATCACAAGGATCTGCTGGTTTCCGTTCCTCGCAAGGTCTCCGTAAACGAGCACTTCGGATTCATTGCCGAGCTCCGTCTCCGCCACTTGTACGAGTTCCGGAGGAATCGGCGGCGGCGCCGGTTTCGACGCTGCCGTGGGAGTCTTGGAAGGAGTCTCCGATCCTCCGCAGCCGAGAAATGAGACAATCAGCGCGAGCGCGCAGACCAGCGTGATTCCGGACAGTCGTCGCATCAGCGTCCTGCTTTCAAAGGCTCGGGAACGCCAGGGTGATCTCAACGACTCGACCCGTCACGCGGTCGCAGTACACTTCCATCACCTGGGGCACGTCGGAGCCGGCCCAATCGAAAGAGTAGAAGTACAATTCTAACTCGTGGCTGCCCCGGAGGGAAGGGCTGCGGGAGTCTGGCTGACCGTAGAGTTGCGAGACGTGCTGCCGGCTGTTGCCGAGAGCGATGCCGCGCCCCGCGCTCCAGAGCTTCCGAGACTTCAATTCACCCTCCCGGGAGCAATCGCTCTTGCTGGTGAGCGCGAGCGCCGTGACCGTGACCACTTGCACCACCCCTGTGTCATCGGCCTCGGCGTGCAAAATCCACCCGTTGCAGGCATCCGACCACTCGAACACACCGTCGGCCGGCTGGCGTTGTTCGAGGCTCGCAAAGACTTTCTCCGCCTGTGCGATCTTGCTTTGGCCCGGGCGCAGGCCCGCCAGGGTCAATTCGTTGGCCCGTTTCTTGACATGCGATTGAGGGGAGGCGACCAGCGCCGGGAGCAACGCCAGCGAGCTAGCGCATAGCCAGAATCTCTTCCATCCGCGCTTCAAAGTTTTCTTCCCCCTCCGACCAGAACCGGCTGCGCTGGAGCGGCAGAACCGTTTCCACCTGCTGCATCCAGTGGAACAGTTTGCGGATGTTTTCGCGAGTCCTTTCCTGATAGGTGCGCAAGTTTTCGGGCTTGGCCATCATCGAAAGGAATGCTTCTTCCTCCGGGTGCTGGGGTGCGGCGACGGGCTGGTTGTGCAAACCGAGCAGCCGGGCGTGGCCGGTGAAGAAGTGTTCGAATCCAATGTCCGCATGGAAGTGGCCCATATCTTTCCACGTATCGCCGTCGTAGTCCTCGCCGTAACAAGAAAGCTGCAGAGGCTGCGGAACCAACTGCCAGCGAGCAACGTGCGGTGCGAGCGACCAAAGATCCCAGTAGGCGCTCGTCTCATAAGCGCAATCGGCATGCACATGGTCGCGCCCGAGTTCAATCAGCTCCGCGGCGCTCAGCGGCGTCGCACGCAGGTCCTGCTCCCGGATCGGCGATTCCGCGGCACTCAAGGCGCGGATCACAAATTCGGTGAAACCTGGTTTCGGCGCTGAGAAGGGAACAGTCGAGAGAAAAGTGCCCCAGCGTTCGAGAAGCAACGATTCGGGAAAATCCCGGCACCAGATGCTTACGTACGCGCGGTTAGCCATTGGTCGTTATTATAGCGGGTCTTCGTTCTTGCGCCGAATCACAGAGCGCGGAGTGGTGAGCTACTTCTTCTGACTTGGCGGGTTTTGCCCGGGAGCAAGATCGTTTGAAATGCCGAGCAAACGTTGTCGCAGGGTCTCGCCGATGCCGGAGAATACCTGCGAACAGGTGTCGCGCAGCCGCGTTTCCGCAGCCTGCGCCATGGCCTTGATCACATCCTCGGAGTGCTGGCTGAGCGTGGCCACCGAAGCGACGAGCCAGGAATTCGAAGCGTTCTCGAGCCGCTGGCGATAGGCTTCGATGCCTTCGGCGCCGGCTTGATTCAGCCGCGCGAGCCAGGCGCGGTGCTGCTGCTCGCGTTCCTGCCGCCACTTTTCGATCATGGGCATCAATTGTTTGTCCAGAGCCTGCCGGGCGTGCTCCAGGCCCTGACCGACGCGCTGGTTCAGATGCTGCTCGAATTCGCCGAGATAGTTTTCGAGATGCGCATCCATGTGCGCGCGCAATCCTTCGGCCCGCGTTTCGAAATGGGCGGAGGCCTGTTCGCCGGACTGGCGGATGGCATCCTGGAATTTCTCGTGGGCCTGCGTCGACGTGCGGTGGAGTTCGTCCGAAAGCGCCGCCGCAGTCGTTTCCGCGGCCTGCCGGAGCTGCTCCCGCCCGAGCGCGACCGAATCCTTGGCCGTCTCCTCGAGCAATCCCTGGGTGTGCTCGACGTAGCTGCGGCTGTAGTGATCGAGTTCGGAGGCGAAGAGCCGCGAAATTTCCGCCGCGCGCTCGCGCAGCCCATCGGTTGCCTGATCGAGCGACCTCTCGAGCGCTGCCTGCATGCTCGTCTGCGCCTTTTTCTGATACCACTCCGAAGACTTGAAGAGCGACTCGAAGGTCGTGTGCGTCACTTCGTTGCTCTTCGCGTCGAGTTCTTCGGTGGCTTTCGCCACGGACGCTTGGCACGCCGCCTCGACCTCGGCGGGGAACTGGGCCATCTGCTCCCGGAGGCGCGCGCCAGACTCGCGGAGAGCTTGCTCGGCGGCTCCTGCCAGGCGTTGCGGAAGCGAGGCGACAATTTGCTCGGCCGATTTCTCACTCGATACCAGCTCGGACTTCACCCGCTGCGCAAATTCGATCTGCGGCGCAAGCTGTTGCTGGACCTGGGTCGTCATGCGGCCGATCACTTGCTGCGCCATGGCGTCGAGTTGCGGCTGCATCTGCCGGACTCGCTCGACGAGGATCTTCTCCGCGTGCTGCTGCAACTCCACGTCCCGCGCCTGAAGCAATGCTTCCAGGCGCCGCGCGGCTTGGGCCACGACGGAGTCGGCCGACCTGGCCAATTGCGCGGCCGTTTCTTTGGCGCGAGCGCCGGCCGCCTGGATCTCTTCGAGCGAGCCTTTGGCTTGCGAAATCTGTTGCGCCAACTCACCGTGAAATGCAGCCAAGCTCTGGGTGCTCTCGGCGCGGATCGAAGTGGCAGCAGTCTCAATTTCTCTGCGGCTTTCAGCCAACTGCTCCTGGGCCGCCCCCGCATCGGCTTCGATCCGTCCGAATATGCCGTCGGCCTGCTTACGCGCTTCACCGACAATCCGCTCGGCATGCACCGTCAGCGCCGCGCGTTGGGCTTCCGTCACTTCAGCCAATTGTGAGGTGACGTGATTGGCAATGCTCTTCAGGTTTTGTTCTGCGGCGCGGATCCACTCCGGGCTGGGCTCGTGGGCTTCGGCAGGCCGCGCTTGCGCCGAAAGGTCCGCGGAGCGCTCCGCCGCATGGGCTTCTACCCGGGCCAGTGCGGCTTCAACGGATTTGTCGATAGTCTGGCGAAGCTGCGCTTCGATTTGCAGGTGCACCCCGCGCGTGGCTTCCAGGACGGCGGCGTTCGCGCTTTCATGGACCGTCTGTTGCAAACTTTGCTTCGCGTCGGCGAGCATTCGCGCCATCTGCCGCGCGAAGTTCATCGAGAGTGGCGATTGCGACGAGGACAACTCTTCCGAGACGATTTGAATCTTGCTCGACGCCGGTGGGAGTGGCGTCGGGGAAGTGAACGGCTCCGGCGCGCTTGTGGTCCGCTCCTCACGCTCTGCCGCCGGAGAGGGAATCGAAGGCGCAGCATCCTCCCCTTCGTCGGACGGGCGCATCCAGTCCGACGGTGGAAAGGCGATGCCCCAAACGTTGGCAGGAGATTCGAGCTCGACGCCGATCTGGAATAGCTCGCGCACTGTCCGCGGGCGCTGCACCCACACCACGCGTGCGCGCACCGAACGCGGCAGCCGGTCCCCTTCCGGGCGCGGAACCTCGAGCGTGACCGATGAATTCTTCGGGACGTAATGCTTCGATTGATACTTGCAGCCGTGGCAGCTGATCATCAGTGACGATGTGCGTTCCTTGAATGGCTGGCCGAGCGCATCCACACCAATCACCGTCAACGGCACGGCCTGCACGATGCGCGTGCTGCGACGCCTCTGCGCGCCCGGCTCATTCGATGGAACGGACTCAGCCACGAAACGCCCCCTTGTGCGGAACTCTTAGAATAACACTCGAGATGGTGCGGGTCGAGCGCACGTCATACGCCGTGCGTAACAGTTAATTCGTTTCGCGAAGAACGGTCAATGCGGCTGTGGGCTGCGGGACGTTCGGCCCAGCAGGCTTTCCTTGATCTCCTTCGCTATCCAAAGTGGTCCTACGAGAAAATAGATCGGCCCCTGAAAGAATGCAGGTTTGTTCCCTTCGATTCGATGGCCGAGGAACAGCAGAATCCACCCGCCGACGAAGAGCGCCAGGCCCAGCCGCCAGTGCAGCAGCGCCAGCAGAACGATGCCTGAGAGGATCATCGGAATGCCGATCGCGTGCAGAGCCTTGTTCCACGGGTTGGTGTGCTCGTGGTCGTACTGGCCCATGTAGCGATCGATTGCGGACATGGCAAGCTCCCGGCAGGGACGTTCCCACTCTTATACCGCGGCAAGGCTGCCGCCGCAAGGATGATCCATTTTCATCGAACGGATGATTGGCCGCGAACCAGGCAGCGTGAATCCTCAGAGGTCGCGACGCCCTTCGAGCGCCTTGAGCATCGTCACTTCGTCCGCATAATCCAGATCGGAGCCGACCGGGATGCCCATCGCAATGCGTGTCACGTGGATGCCGAGAGGTTTCAGCAGCTTCGAAAGATACATCGCCGTGGCCTCGCCTTCTGCGGTTGGATTCGTAGCGATAATAATCTCTTCGATCGTGTTGCCCTTGAGCCGCTCAATCAGGCTCTTGATCTTGAGCTGCTCTGGGCCGATGCCCTGTAGCGGAGAGAGCGCTCCGCCCAGACAGTGATAGAGCCCACTGAATTGTCGCGTCTTCTCGATCGCCAGGATATTCGGGGGCTCCTCGACGACGCAAATCGTCCGCCGGCTGCGCGTCGGACTGGTGCAGTATTGGCAGGGATCAACATCCGTGATGTTGTTGCACACCGAGCATTCTCGAATTTTTTCCTTCGCGTCGCGAATGGCATCCGAAAGCGCGAGCGCCTGCTCAGGGTCTGCGCGCAGAATAAAAAAGGCAAGCCGCTGCGCCGTCTTCTGCCCGATTCCGGGCAAATGCTTCAGTTCATCAATCAGGCGCGCGATGGGTTGGGCAAAATCAGGCATGGAACTCCAGTGGCGGGAAAGCGTCCCGCCGGTCAGACGTGCAAGATTGCCATAAATGAACTAGTTCGGGGAAGGGGCGGGAGGGAAATTCAGAAGAGGCCGGGAATTTTCATGCCGGCAATTCCGGAAAGACCGCCGGTGATGTCCTTCATATGGTTGGCGAGCTCCTCATCCACGCGGCGGGTCGCTTCGTTCACCGCGGCGACAATCAAGTCTTGCAGCATCTCCGGATCGCGGGCGATAAAGACTTCGGGCTCGATGTGCACCTCGGTGACCTGCTTTTGCCCGTTCATTTTGACGGTCACCATGCCGCCACCGACCGAGGCCTCGACGCGAACCTCGCTCAACTGCTTTTCGAGCCGCTCCTGCACCTGCCGGAACTGCGCCAACATCTGCTGCAAGGCCTTGACTTCCATCGGCTACTCCTCGCTCCGGCGTTTCACTTCCGAAATGCGCCCGCCGAATCGCTTGAGCATCGCCTGCACGATAGGATCTTCTTCGAACCGGGAGCGCAGCTCAGCACTGCGTCCCATCGGAGCCCGGCTACTGTCAAGTTTAACACAGACCCGCAGTGGCTGACCCACCACCTGTGTAAGCACTGTGCGCAGTTTCTCCATGGGGTCGCGCGCCTGCAACATTTCCGCGAGCGCGCGGTTTTCCGAAGGGAAGTAGAGCCGCATTTCACCGCCATCCAGTTCCCATCGGCACACATGCTCGACCAGCGACCATAGGAATTTCTGCTGGCCTTGCAGCGCCGACTTGATGGCCTCCACCTGCGCGGCCGCCAAACCACTAAACGATTCTTCCGCGGCCTTCGCAATGATGCGCGGAGGCGCCGCGGGAATCGGCGCCGATACGGAAAGAGTCGAGGGCGCCGCGGATGCAGAAAGATTGTTTGAGCTGGCCGAAGCAGCCGCAGCCTTCGCCGCACCCGGCGCCGGCCCGGCAGAGGAGGCCGATGAACCTCGCGCGGGCGATGATCTTGAAGCGGACTCGCCGCGCAGCTCCGCCAGCATTTCTTCGAGCGGCGCAAGCCGCGCCGCATTCACCAGCTTCAGCAAACCAAGTTCGAGATGCAGGCGCGGGTCAAACCGGCGATGCAGATCGTCCCCGGTGGAAAGCAAAATCTGAAAAAACCGCGTCAAATCCTCTTCGCTGAATCGCCCTGCCTGTTCGGCAAGGCGCGGGCGTTCGCTCGAGGGCGCGGCGATCAGGGCAGATTCGGCCCCGGAAACACGCGCCACCAGCAAGTTGCGAAAATGCCGGATCGCCTCGCGGCAAAAATGCTGCAAATTTTGTCCGTCATTGATCAGGCGATGCACCAGGGCGAGCGCGCGCTCCGCGGATTGCGCCGTGATGGCTTCGACCAAATCATCGAGCGCGCTTTCGGCCACGACGCCAAGCAATTCGCGTACCTGCGCTTCGGTGATTTTCTCGCCGCTGTACGCCATGGTCTGCTCGAGCAGCGAAAGCGCGTCGCGCAAGCTTCCTTCGGCCACGCGCGCCAACACCGCCACGGCGCCGGGTTCGATTTCGAGTTTTTCTTCCTTCTTGACGACGCGCTCGAGCTGATTCGCAATTTCGTCGAAGGAAAGCGTGCGAAATTGAAATAGCTGCGCGCGCGACTTGATGGTATCGATCAAAGCTTCGGGCTGCGTGGTTGCCAGAACGAAAATGACCCGGTCGGGCGGCTCTTCGAGAGTTTTCAGCAATGCGTTCGAAGCATCGTCAGTCAATTGATGCGCTTCATCGAGGATGACGATCTTGTAGCGGCTCGACGCCGGAGCGTAGCGCACCATCTCACGCAGTTCGCGGATCTGGTCGATGCCGCGATTCGACGCGGCGTCAATTTCGAGGACGTCGAGCGAAGTGCCCGCGGCAATTTCCCGGCAGGAATCGCATTCGTTGCACGGTTCAGGCGTCTTGCCTTGCGTCTTGGCGCAGTTCAGCGCCTTGGCCAGGATGCGTGCGGTGGTCGTCTTGCCCACGCCGCGCACGCCGGAAAAAATGTAGGCGTGAGCCACCCGGCCCGCGCGAATCGCGTTTTCGAGCGTCTGAGTGACGTGCCGCTGACCCACGACATCACCAAACGTTTGCGGCCGCCACTTTCGCGCGATCACTTGGTAGCTCATGTTGGGAGAGAGTCGCTTCGCCTTGCCGCGCGATTAGAGGAACTTCGGGTATTCCGCGGCACACGAAACTGACCCGTTACCGTTGCTCCCTTCCGGGCCTGGCGGGGTTCACGGGGAATCGTTGCACAGAGCCCGAAGTTCCACTCATCGCCAGCCGCTCGAAAGATTTTCCGAGCGCCTGCACCGCGAAGTCTAGCATATGCTGCTGGTCTGAGAAAGCTGTCGGCGCGGCCCTGCCGGCGAAAGTACGCAACTCACGTTCCTCCCGGGCGGGTTCGTGGCCCGAGCTGACGCGAGGCGTTTGCGCGAGCTTGTAGAGAAAGCTCAGGCCAGGCGCTACCCAGAATGTCGCGCCGGGGGCGGAGATACGGAGGGTCAGTTTGACCGGTGTTACATAGGAACGAAACGAGTTGAATTTTCGTGCAACGTTTCGCGGCGCTACTGTATCTTATCGCCCGGGTGGAATCCTCCGCCCCCAACCGCGGCGCCAGCGGTTACTCCCACGAAACGGGATAAAGCTCCGTGTCTCGAGATACGGATCCAATCTTTCCGCAGTAGCTGACGAATTTTGATTCTTCGCCCGCCAAACGGAATCACGATCGAGCCCTTCGGCCAAGGCCTCAGGGTTAAGGAGGAATGAATGAAGCGTTTGACAACTCTTGGCGCCGCGCTGGTGATCGCACTACTGCTCACCCCGGCGGTTTACGCCCAATCCAATCAACTGTTGCAGGGCACGCAGGTCAGGCTAGTGCTGCTCAACGGGCTGAGCACAAGCGTGGCACGCGACGGCGATCCGTTCATTGCGCAGGTAGCGGAGCCGGTCTTTCTCGGCAACCAACTCATTCTTGCGGCGGGCACGAAGGTCCATGGTGTCGTCGGGAGCATCGTCCGTCCGAAACACTTCGCGATGTTCCGCGGCCAGGCGTCCATGAGCTTGCAGTTCCGCTCGATTGAAATCGACAGTCGAATCATTCCCGCGCAGATGAGCATTCTGCAGGTTTACAACGTCACCGCCGACGGTTCCAAGCAGCGCAGAGACCTGAACACCGTCGAAGGCGCGGTCGTTGAGGAGAAGCGGGATATTAAGGGGACTCTGACCGATGTGGCCATCGGCGGAGGCGGCGGCACGGTGGTTGGAGCCATCTTCAGCCACGCGATCCGTGGCCTCACGATCGGCCTGATCGGTGGCACGGCCTACGTGGTTCAGAAGAAGGGCAAGGATGTCGAATTACCGGCGCAAACCGGAATCCGCGTCCGGCTCGATTCCACGGTATCCGTGCCGGTGGTGACGGCGCAGGCCGGACCTTACATACCCAGCGATCGATAGTCGGCAGTCAATTGCAACGCTCTCGCTCCGCAGGCGCTAGCTTGTGGCATCCCACTCTCGCCTCGTGCGATCGCGGGCCCTTCTCGCATGGATTCTGCGTCTGGTGGGGAGGAGGCGGCGCGCCATCCGCTCGGTCGAACAACGCGCCGCAGTGCGGGGAGATGCGAGGCTAGGCAACCGGGGTGAGGTGCTGCCTCGCAGGCGGGAATGCGATACACCAAGGATTTTCAGGTTGAAGCTTCTTCGCGCCCAGGACCCATCCATTCACAATCGGATTCATCCGGGCAATTTCGAACAGGAGGGGGCGTTCCGTATTCGATTCCGCTGAATTCCGCTTGATTAGCTTCAACGCCACAAATGCTCCGCGGTCCACTTCGGTCTTCAGGGAAAAACTGCAGCCGTTCTGGCTGACGTCCGCCGTCGCGGTCTGTTCGATGAAGAATTGTCCTTTGCGGCCGAAGCCGCAGACCTCTATCGGAAATACGAGGCGGATGCGTTTTTCTCGACGCCGGTCGTCGCTTGCTTCGGCACTTAATTGTTCCCAATCCGATTCCGATATCATCCCCAGCTCCTGCCCTAGAGTTCCGCAACTTTGTGGCCAGATTAGGCAACACTTCCACGTTGAGAGAAGGGGAGATACGCTCTGAAATTGGGGAGGGGGATGGTGCGGAAAGAAACGCTGTTTAAGACTGAAACAGCAAGTCAGGCTCGTAAACAAACTGGGCCAGACAAGTCATCAGCCGGGAATCGCCGCTTCGACCTCATCCCTTGCCGTGAAGACCGCATTCCGTCTTGCTGAATCCGGTCCATCGTCCCGCGCGCAAGTCTTCTCCGGGATGAACTGGGCGCGTGCAATACGTACAGCCGATGCTGGGATAGTCATGCTCGTGCAGAGGGTTGTAGGGAACACCGTTCAGGCGAATGTAATCCCACACTTGCGACCAGGTCCAATCCGCAAGCGGATTGAGTTTGACGAGCGCGAACTTTGCGTCCCATTCGATTTTCCGGGCATTCGCGCGCGTGGGCGATTGTTCTCGACGGATGCCAGTGATCCAGGCCTGCAATGCGGAGAGCTGATTCTTGAGAGGCAGGACCTTGCGAAGCTCGCAGCATCGATCCGGTTCGCGGCTCCAGAGCGCCGGGCCGTGAATATACTCCTGCTGCTCGGGAGTGAGTGCGGAGCGAGCGCGTTCAACGTGGATGCCGTAGCGTTGTTCAATTTGCTCGATTAGCCTGTAGGTTTCCGGAAACAAGAAATCCGTATCCAGAGTAAAGACCCGGAAATCGGAGCGGATTCGCGAGGTCAGGTCAATCAAGACTACGTCCTCCGCGCCGAAGCTGGAGGCCAGCGAAATGCCGGGCTGAAACCGCTCGAGTCCCCATCTCAGGATTTCCTCCGGGCTCCAGCGCTCCGCCTCGGATTGAACTTTCTCGACATCTTTCTGAATCGTCTCCATTCCATTCTCCTGTTGCATTATCCGAGCAGCATGCGCATTCCCAGGTAAATTGTGATTGCCCCAATCCCGCGCGCGAACCAGCGCCGGGGGATGGCTCTCGAAAGCAAGACTCCTGCGCCCAGGCCCGTCAGGAGCCCGGCGATTACTTTTGCGAATAGATGCCAGTCAAACAGCCCCGAGCTCGCGGGGAGCGCCACGCTCAACCCTCCCACGACAAACCCGAACGCATTGCTTGTGGCGGCCATCTGCGCCACGCTCCAATCGGTCATGAA
>JBGQEW010000038.1:0-18784 GCA_041496565.1 Terriglobia bacterium
ACCTTTGGCTTAAAAGGCCACTGCTCTACCACTGAGCTACGCCCCTCGAGCGAGTCGAATGATTCTAGCCTGTGCGCCGTGCCGCCGCAACCCGCGCCGCCGAATCTCCGCCGCCGATGCACGCTGCGCCGAACGCACTTCTATACGACCTCACGCGCGGACCGCCTACGTTCCTGTCGCACTCGTAGGGGCGCTGCTTGTGCGTTCTTTTGCATCCCGATGCCTTTGATCGGGGCTGCGCCCGCCAATTGCGCTGCCGCTCAGGGCTTCAGCCCCTCATGACAGACCTTCATCGCAATCACCTGCGGAACGCAACACGGGGTACAAAGGGAAAACGCCGCGGCAAAACAACTCGCAGCCGAGGCTTACTCCGACGCCAGCGGCTCGAGGCGAGGCCGCTTGCGTTTCCACTGATAATCCTTGCGCAATTTCCCCTGGTGCTTCTTCAATTGCGTTTCGAGTTCGCCGTAGGCTTGCTTCACGCTCGCGCGCACGTCCGGCCCTTCGCCGGTGACGTGCAGCGTTCCGGTAGGCAGCGAAAGAGTGAGCGAGATGGCAAATTCCGCCTTTCGCGGAACTTTGCTAAACGCTCCGTGAAGCTGGACAAGGTCCGGCGGATACCGTTTCAACAACTTTGTCACCTTCGGTGCATTTCGTATGATTTCTTCTTCCACCACCGTGTGCATTTCCAATTGTTTGCACGTAAGTGTGATTTTCATCGCGCCACCTTGGCCATGCGGATCCGGAAAGGACTTTCGAGGTTTGCTGAAGAATCAGATCAGGCATTTGACCGCCCGCAAATCTAGGATAGCAAGACCGGGGCGCTCCTGCAACCCGCTTGGACATCGCCGCCGATTGACACTGTCCCAACAAGCATCATAGGCTGGTTTTGTTCCCCGCAGAGGGCGGGACAATGGCGAAATCCGCGAAATCTTCGGCGGCAGCCGTGCCACGCGGCACGAGCCAAGTGCTGGTCGGAACCGCAGGTTGGTCCTACTCCGACTGGAACGGCATTGTCTATCCCGCGCGCCGGGCAGCGAATTTTCACGAAGCGGCTTATCTCTCCGAATTTTTCGATGCCATCGAGATTAACACTTCGTTCTACCATCCGCTGCGCCCCGAACTCGCGCGCCAGTGGATCGAGCGCGTCGCGGCAAACCCGCGATTCCGTTTCACGGCAAAGCTCTGGCAGAAATTCACTCACGAGCCCGGCGCCGCGGCCGAAGACGAAGCGGCGGTGCGTGCGGGATTTGATCCGCTGCGAGAGGCCGGGCGGCTTGGCGCGGTCCTGCTCCAATTCCCCTTTTCGTTTCACAATACGCCCGAGAATTTCGCCCGGCTCGAGCGCTTGCTTCGCGCCTTCGGCGATTATCCTCTCGTCGTCGAGGTGCGTCATTCCACGTGGGCGCAAAAGAAATTCTACGAAATGTTGCACGAGCGCGGCGTCGGTTTCTGCAACATCGACCAGCCCGTGATCGGCCGCTCGATTCAGCCGACCGAGCGCGCCACTTCGCCGGTGGGATATATCCGGCTCCACGGGCGGCGCTACGACACTTGGTTCAGCGACGACCCTACGACGCCCCCCGAAGAGCGTTACAACTACCTCTACTCGGAGAAGGAGCTCGGCCCGTGGGCCGAGCGGATCAACAAGGTGGCTTCGCACGCGGAGACCACATTCGTCATCACCAACAATCATTATCAAGGCAAGGCGGTCGTGAACGCGCTCGAGCTGATCCACCTGCTCACCGGCAAGAAAGTGAAAGTGCCCGAGCCGCTGCGGCATCACTATCCGCAGCTCGAAGCGATCGCGAGCGAGCCATCGCAAGAGCCGATGCTCTTCCCCATGCCTCCGCGCTAAGACACACGCAGCTCGACAAGTCCATCAGCGAGAGGCTTGTAGTATTCGGAAGTTTGCCGGTTACTTCTTGAAGAGGTTGTCGAAGGCCTTGCGCGCGTCGTTGGGCCGCTCCGAAGTCGTCGAAACGGGGTTGTTGGTCGCGTAGGCGATCGGCGCGGTATCTTTCTCCACCGTCACCCGCAATTCGAAAAACGTGCAATCGTTGCGCGCATCTTTCTTCGCAATGCGTTCGGGAATCGGTTGCGTGCATTCGAACTGCGCCGCGGTATCGAAGTGCACGCACTGTTTGCAGCAGTGCAAATCGGCGTTGCAGCGCGGGCACTGCCCGCTGAGATCGAAGCCCGGCGCGAGTGCGGCGCCGCAATTCGAGCAGCGCGCCCGCGTCACCGTACCGACCATGCGCGGTGTCCGCGGCCCCATTTGATCTTGCCGGGGACGCGGCTCCTGCGGGCGGTCCTTCTTTTTCTCGGGCCGGTCGGTGCTCTGGTAGCCCTTTTGTTTATACTTCCTCTCCATAGACTCCTCCGGGGGGATGATTCATCATAGCCCTGAAATGCATGTGGCGACTGTGAAAACCAGGCCTGGTGTGGAACAGTAATCCCGCGTGCCGCCTGTCTAGGGAAGACGTGGAGTGCCGTTTCCAACCTTACGAACTGAACGCCTCAACAGAATAGACCGGTGGCAGGAAATCAGCAAGCAAATCCCACTCGCGGCCCTCGTTTCGCGTGTAAAAAACCTGCCCGGCGGCCGTGCCGAAATAGACCCCGGCGGGATCGGCCGAATCAGTGGACATCGCCTCGCGCAGCACGAGCAGATGCGCGTTGCGCGACGGCAAACCGCTCGACTGCCTTTGCCACGCGCGGCCGCCGTTCTGCGAGCGATATGCCGACAGCCGGCCATCCGGACACGCGCGAAAAAAGGAGCTGGTCATCGGCACGACCCACACGGTGTCCGGCTCGTGAGGATGAACCGCGATGGGAAAGCCGAAGCGCGAGGACAATCCGCGCGAAATGTCCGTCCACTTATCGCCTGCGGAATCGGAGCGGTAAACGCCGCAGTGGTTCTGCTGATAGAGCAGCCCCGCTCGCCCGGGCGCGAGAGCCAGCTTGTGCACGCACTGGCCAAGCTCTGGAAATTTGTTGGGCATAAAATCGGCGCGCGTTCCCCGATTGCGCGGCTGCCACGTGGCCCCGCCATCGTCGGTGCGAAATACGCCCGCCGCGGAAATCGCGATATGCATCCGCTGCGGATTCTCCGGGTCCGGCAAAATCGTGTGCAAAATCATCCCGCCCTTGCCGGGCATCCAGCGCGAGCGAGTGGCGTGGCGGTTCAGGCCTTTCACTTCGCTCCAGGTGACGCCGCTGTCCTCGCTGCGGAAAAGTCCGGCAGGATCCACGCCCGCGTACACAACGCCCGGCTCGCTCGGGCGTCCGGGACGAATGTGCCAAACGCACTTCACCGAAAGGCCGGAGTTTTTCGCGTATCGCACGCCGCCCTTGGTGCGAAGCCATTTTCGCCCGCCGTCGTGGCTGCGCTGGATGTCGCAGCCCCACCACTCGGAGTACGTCGCGGCGTACCAGGTTTCGCGGTCGCGCGGATCGCAAATGAAGTGATGGACATTCAGCCCCTTGAACAGAGGGCCCTGGACCGACCAACGCTTGCGGCGCGCGTCACTGCGAAATACAAAGCCGCCCTTCGCGGTTCCTACCAAGAGCAGAATCGAGCCCGGCTTCAATTTGGCCATGCGTCACCCTTTCTCGCTGCGTGCCTGTGCGTACGCACAGGAATAATGCCGAAAAATAACGATTTTTGCCACCTTGGCGCAAGCTTTTTCGCCCGGCGGTCTCGCTCGGCACGGGCAGAATTAAAATTGGGCCTCGTTTTGGTGGCCGATTCGAGGGCGAGGAAAGCGGTCCGCAAGCCCAAAAATCGTTTTTCGATTAGAACAGGGTCATGCCCTGTGTTTTGTGCGAGTTGAGGTGTTGCATGTGGGCGATTCATTTTCGATTAGAAACGGCCTCCGGAGGCGATGGGAGGGCCGAATCGAGTGTAGGTTTTTCGTGCTGCCCCACCTCAGAATTGAGGACGGGGACGAGCAAAGGAGGCGGCAGAAGGGCCGGGCCGGCGGCAGGCAGGGAATCTGCGGAAGCCGCCGTGGCACCTGATGCGGAGGGCCGTGAATCGCGGACGATTACATGGGTCATGCGGACGCGCTTAGGCGGCTCGTTCCATTTGTTGTCGTCGGTGAGGATGGTGTGGGCGCGGACGGCTCGGAGGATAGTCTCGCCGGTGATGGTGGCCTCGTGTACGCGCTCGAGCAGCTTTTCGATTACGCCGCGGAGATTGCGCCGGCGGCGGGCGAAAAGACCGGTGGCGTGGGCGTGGCGGTAGAGCGTGGACCAGTGAGACAGTTGGTATTCGCTGGCAATCCTGGCAGGGCTGCACCAATGGAGGAATTCGTGCTCGATGGCGTCGCGATCCGGATGAGCGCAGACTTCGCACTTGCGGGCGTGGCGTGACTTTGTTGCGTCGCTTGCGGCTCGATTGTCTCGGCTCATACCGCACGGTAGCACGGTGCGGGAGTGGTGGGAAGAGACAGCGCCTGTGGTCATTGGAAGCTGGGTGTCAGGTGTGAGGCTGGAAGCTGAATTTGGAAGGCTGCGAGGGCCACTTATCTTTGATCTTGCACGGTCCTTGCGGTTCACGCAGAGAGAGAAAATCCGCACCCTTGAAAACCGCAAGGGCGGCGGCACCCACATCTCACACCGATCAAGGACCGTACGCGAATGATATAGTTCGGCGTTGCCTCATGACCAATCAAAATGTCGAAATAGATTCTCTGCTCCACCCGCCAGAAATGAGCATATTTCTTGAGCCGCTTCTTCAGCATCACCGCTACGGCGGAAAGGACACATTGCCGAAGGAATTACTCCCGCAGCTATTCGAAGCTTCCGGCCAAGTCATCAAGGCGATAGGCTACCCCGTATTGAGGAGGACGTGCCTATGACACTTCAACTCGGCCTAGTTGGTAGAGATGGAATCGTTCTGGCGAGTGATTTGAAGACACTCTTCTTCGATGAAGTCATGACCGGCGGTCTAACCTCGAAAATCCTCACCGATGCTAAGAACGGGATACTTCTAGCTTTCTCGGGATATGAAATCTCTCAAAAGGTGGCGAGAGCCATCCTCGCTGACCCAAACATTCTTGACACCGACGATCCGCGCCATTCTATAGAGGAGTTGGCGACCCAAGTCTACCATGAACCATTTCCCGATCATGCGACGCCTCCCAGAACAGACAGCGAAATTCTAATCGTTTCACTTCGTAACCTGAACCATTTGTACAGCCTGGAAATGAAGTCCACGAGGTGCCTTCTTAATGTGCGCAAAGACAAGGCCGTCGCTGGGCACCAAACCAATACAGCAGTTTTCTTTACAGAAAGATACTATACGAGAGGATCGGTTTTCGAGTTGGCGTTTCTGGCTGCGCATACAATATTGGAAGCGTCAAAGCTCAACCCGTGCGGCATCGAAGGAGTTGAGATTTTCGTTTGCACAAGAGAGGGTTTCAAATCACTTTCGGACAGTGAGATCGCAGTTCTCAAAAAGGAATCGGACAAGCTCGATAGGTGCTTAGGAAATGCCTTAAGGAAGCAGCATTTCTAAAGCCCACGGAGCCAGGTCTTGGGCGCGACCGACGCCCCCCCGCGCCGCAGCGAATCAAGTGAGATGGCGGCGTCACGGAGATCGTCCCCGTCCCTGGAGACACCCGTATGAAAGCGAAAAGACTATGTGATTAGCCAAACAGCCTGTGTGGGACTTCAGGTGATTGTAGCGCGTGCGTGCGATCCGGCAATGACCAGCTCGCCTGGTCCGATATCACCGCTGCTTCTGTTCTTTCTTTTTCTGCCCTTCCACGTTCTGTTCTTCTTCCTCCCCTATCTTCGCCAAAGCTGCCCGATCTTCTGGAGTCGCGTTGGCGCTTGCCATTAGCACCTGTAGCCTCAGTTTTTCTCTGCGTCTGTCCTTCCGTTTGCGGTCCTCTTTATCGTCATAATCCCACGACAGGCTTTCGAGCAGCTCCAGTTCCTGTGCCAGAACTTTGTAACGCTCGTTATGTTCCAAGAGAAGCTTCGCCATGTTCCGATCTTGCACGTACAGTGGGCCGAGACCAAATTCCTCTGCGTCCTTGGCGCGTACGCCTCGATCCCGAGAGATAGCCGTCCAAATTACAGCGACCTCGTACCTCAAGATGTCCATCACCTCAATCGAATGGTATTCCCAGGCCCGATCGATGCCCCTAAGCAGGAGAAACACGGCCCACACACTAACAATGAGAGCCACGCCCAGCACGGCAAAAAAGATCGCCATTTCGCACCCCTTCGCGGCCAGCGCTAGTCACTGCTCCTCAATTCCGCTACAGGAAGCAACCGCGCGGCTGAGGGCAACTTCGCATTCCTATACCGCAGTGCGCACGGCGAGCCAGGTCGTGGCGGGTGGCCAAGAAGCCGTGAATGCTTCACTTTTTCTTGCCCTCAGAACACGGTAAGGATACCACCGTTGAAATTCACTCCGGCGTCGGAATGCGCGGGTGAAGGGCAGCCCGACCCTGCCGATCAGCTCTATCTCGGCCATTCGGCACTCATCACTAGCGGATGAAGCGCAGGCAGTTGCCATCGGCGTCTTTGACATACATTTCTCGAGTGCCCCAAGTCTGGTCCACGGGTCCGGTATCAATCCTGACACCCTTCGCGAGGAATTCGGCGCAAAGCGCATCCACGTCCTCGACGAGCAGGTTGGCCACGCCGCCCGAAACGCCGTCGCCGGAAAACGAGGAGACGTGCAACCAAACTCCATCGCGCCTCAAGCCCATGTAGCAGGGATCCGGCTTCGCCTCATCAAAGCGATGGGCGAATTCCCGGCGGAAGCCGAGCCGGTTGCAATAGAAGTCCTCCGCCGCAGCCGAGTTCGACACATGAAGGAGAGGGATCGCGAGCTTCAACAAATTGCACCTCACTCTGAGCCGCTGCGCCAGATTCTACAACCGCGGGAGCAAAATCTCACTCTCGTGAGAGTTCCCTTACCTTAATTGTTTTCTGATTCCGCCCCGCGCGACGCGGGCTTCGGGCCGGAGAGTTCGCTCGCCAATTTCACAACTGAGACCAGAGCCGGCAGAGGCCTTCGGCGGGGAGGTCGGGCTGGAGGAATTTCCGCGGACGTCCGTCGGCGGCGAGGAGGGCTTCGGCGGCGAGGTAGCCGCTGCGGACGGCTCCTTCCATCGTGGAGGGCCAGCCGGTGCGCGTCCAATCGCCGGCGAGGAATAAATTGGGAATCGGGCTTTGCTGCGCGGGGCGCCAGCGGTCCACGCCCGGGGCGGGCGAAAACGTGGCGGAAACTTCCTTGACCACGGTGGCTTTGACCAAACGCGCGTCGAGCACGGCAGGCAAGACGTCGGCGAGCTCGGCGAGGCAGAGATTGATGATTTCCTGGCGCGAGCGAGGGACGAGATCGTAGGAGGCGCTGATGACGAGCTGCAAATATTGTTCGCGTTCGCCGCTCTCGCTCATCGCAGCCGCGCCGGAATCAGCGGCGGAGAGACGCGACTTGTTGAAAATCCACTGCACGGTGTGATCGAGCAGCGTCAGGTACGGCTCGTACATGACAGGACGGTCAAACCACAAATGGACGCCCGTAATCGGCGAAGTGCGCAGGTTGCGCAAATTGGAAAAAGAAGATTCGCGCTCGATCACTTCGGCGGGAAGCGCGCCGAGCAAGGCGTCGTGCGGAACGGCGGCGACATAGGCATCCGCGGTTTGCTGCGAGCCGTCGTCGAGAACAATCCCGGCGACGCGTCCATCCGCCACACGAATCTCGCGGACTCCGGCGCGGCTGCGCACTTCCCCGCCCCGGCGCTCGACCGCCTCGCGGCAGCCATCGTACAAATCGCCAAGCGGCACTGAAGGGATTCCGATGCGGCCGCCGTTGCGATTCGCCAGGAACGCTTTCCAGAAAACATCAATTGCATAACGCGCGTCGGTGCGGTCGAGGTTTTCATCGAGGGCGCTGACCAGCACGACGCGCCAGAAGCGTTCCATCGCACGGGGGGTTTGCCCGCGAGCGCGGAGCCAGTCGAGCATGGAGACGCCTTCGGCGCCGACGGGACGGCCGCCACTGCGGGCAATTTCGAGCAGGGCGCGCGCGATGCCCCGCTTGTCCTTCCAGGAAAGCGCGGAGAACAGCAGGAAGGAGGGAGTGAGATGAAACGGCGGCGGCAGGGGCGACGGCTCGATGACCGAGCGTCGGCCGTCCCGATCGGCAAAGATCAAGCGATCGTAGAACCGGATTTTCCCGACGGCGCCGGCGCGCCGATAAAAATCATCGAGATTCGTGCAGCAGCCGAGCGTGACGTGCTGGCAATTGTCGACGTGGCTGCCGTCGGGGAGCAAATAGGAAGTGGCGCGTCCGCCCAGGTGGGGCCGCTTTTCAAACATCCGCACGCGGCAGCCGGCTTCAGCCAGCGCGACGGCGCAGGACAGGCCCGCCAGTCCCCCGCCGATCACGATCACGGTTTCGAAGGGCATCAGTCTCGTTTCGCCAGCCTAGCCGCGCCCGCGCCAGGATCCAAATCTTTTCCGCCGCGGAAAGCCGGGCGGGCGGGAGAGAGAATACATCGAATTCGCGCGCCTCGATCTTTTCGAGGATGCCGGAGTAGATTCGCGCAAGCGCCCAAAGCGCGCTGCGGCTATCTTCGCTCACGAGCGAGAGCAGGGGCCAGCCGTCACGATAGAATTGCCAGGCGCGGTCGGCCTCGAACTGCATCAGCTCGGTGAATTCGAGGCTGGGCGCCTTGCCGCTCAAATCGCTGCGGCCGCAGCCGAAGCGCTCGAGATCTTCCTGCGGCAAATAAATGCGGCCCATCGCCAGGTCGCGAGGCAAGTCGCGGAGGATATTCGTCAATTGGAACGCGATGCCGAGCGACTCCGCCAGTTCCGGGGCGCGCGGATCGGTGAAACCGAAAACGTAGAGACAGCAGCGGCCAACGGTTCC
This sequence comes from Terriglobia bacterium, assembly GCA_041496565.1. Taxonomy (GTDB): domain Bacteria; phylum Acidobacteriota; class Terriglobia; order Acidiferrales; family UBA7541; genus JBGPTK01. Next base: position 8,906 of record JBGQEW010000038.1, read on the forward strand.
GGCAACGCGGTAGCAATATTCGCGCAGCCGCTCGAACGTTTCGTAAACGTTCACCGACTGATCCATTTCCGCGCCGGAAATCAAATCGTGGAGATAGCGCGGCGGAATCTGGTAGCGCTCGACGGCGTCGCAGAAGGCGGGCCAGACCGGATTATCGTCGCGAGCGCCTGCGAGGGCGCGATCCATCTGGGCGCGGCGCTCGGCCAGCCGGCGCTGCTTGTCCGGCAGCTCACCCGGGGAATCGGCGATGTCGTCCACCTGGCGCATGAAGGCGTAGAGCGCGCACAGGGCATCGCGTTTCGCATCAGGGAGCAGCACAAAACCGTAGTAGAAATTTCGCGCGGCGGAGCGGGCGATGTTGCGGCAGGATGCGTAGGACTCGCTGAGCGAGATCCGTTCAGGCATCGCGGCCTGCGAGCGTGGTCCTGCCCGGGCCGCCGCCGGAGTGATTTGCGGGAAACGTCGAATACAGGCGAGAAAGAAACGCCCGGCCAAGGAGGCGCGCCTTCGCCGCGCGGCCAATCGCCGGACGATGATGCAGCGTGTCGTAACCGATGGCGCCGATGGCGTCGAGAACAGCGAGGCCGCCGCGGCGGAACAGCTCGATGTCTACGCGCAACTCGGGGGCAACGAGCGAAGCCAGCGGCGCGCCAGTGACGAACAAATCGCGCGTGCGGGCGATCAGGTCCCGCATCAGCGCCGCGTACTGATTGCTGAAGCGATGCGCGAAGAGGTCTTCTTCGAGAATCCCCCTGCCGGCGAGCGCGTCGAGGGGAATATAGATGCGGTCTTTTTCGAGGTCGCGCGCGACGTCCTGCCAGAAATTCGCGAGTTGGAGCGCCGTGCAAGTGGCGTCGGAAAGCGATTGCCGCTCGGCATCGCGATGGCCGCAGAGATAGAGCACCAACCGGCCAACGGGATTCGCGGAGTAGCGGCAGTATTCGAGGACCGATGGCCAATCGGGATATCGATGGACGGCCTGGTCCTGGCGGAAAGCTTTCAACAAGTCCGCGAAAGGCTCGCTGGGAATATCGAATGCCCTGACCGTTTCCGAAAGGGCCACGAAGACGGGATGGGAAGGAGAACCGGCATAGGCGCGGCGGAGTTCGTCCTCCCACTCGTTGAGAAAGTCGAGCGCACGCGCAGGGTCGGGGACTTCATCGCCGAGGTCGTCCGCCCAGCGGCAGTAGGCGTACACGTTGTAGAAATGCTGCTGCAAACGCTGCGGGAGGAGCCAGGAAACGACGGTGAAATTTTCGTAGTGGTGCGTGGCGAGCCAGCGCGTGTAGCCGCGCGCCACCGCGGGCGCACAGCCAGCGGGGGGCAAATTCCGCGCGATTTCGAGTTCCTGAGGCGCGAGCATGGGGCCCCGACCAGCGCGAGGCTAGGGGATCACCGCCGTCTTCAATTCGCCGTTGCGATGCTTCATGTGCTCGAACATCTGCGGCAATTCGCGCAAGGGAATTTCACCGGTGATGAAATCGCTGGCGCGGACTTCGCCTCGCGCGATGGTATCGAGCGCTTCCCGAATGAACCGCGGCGTGTGGTGGAACGTGGACTTGATGGTGACCTCGGAATAGTGCAGCGCCGCGGGATCGAACTGCACCTGCGAGCCGCGCGGGCAACCGCCGAACAGGTTCACGGTGCCGCCCTTGCGCACCATCTGAATCGCCCACTGCCAGGTGGTCGGCGAACCTACGGCTTCGATCACATCGTCGGCCCCACGTCCACCTTCGGTGAGCAGTCGCACGGTGCGGACAGGGTCCGACACTTCAGTGACGTCATAGGCCGCAACCGCGCCGAGCCGCTCGGCTGCGCGAATCTGACTCTTGCGCTTGCCGAGAGCAATCACGCGAACTCCACGGCCCGAAAGGATGCGAATAAATTTCAATCCAATCGGCCCGCAGCCGATCACGACGGTCGTGTCGCCGCGGCTGATGCCGGTCTCGTCGATGCCGCGCAGGACGCAGGCGAGCGGTTCGACCATGGCGGCGTCCACGAAGCTGACGTGATCCGGGATTTCCAGCAGATTTTGGCGCACGATTCTTCCCGGAATGCGAATGTATTCGGCGTAAGCGCCGTTATTGAAGAGCAGGTCTTCGCAGAGATTGGCGTGCTCCTTGCGGCAGAACATGCAGACATTGCACGGAGCGGAATTGGATGGCACGACGCGCATGCCCGCGTGGATGCCGCCGTTGACGGCAGAGCCTTGCGCTTCAACGACTCCGGCGAGCTCGTGGCCAAAAACGGCGGGCGGCTCGATCATTCGCGGATGCGAACCTTGCTTCCAGACTTTCAGATCCGTTCCGCAGGTTAGCGCCACTTTAACCCGCACGAGCACTTCATCTTCCGCCAGCGCGGGAATATCAATGGATTCAATTTTTAAATCTTCGCGGCCATAGAGAATTGCCGCGGTCATATGACCATTCGTTTCAAGTCTCATTAGGGCGTTACCATCACCTTCAAAGTATCACCGGACGGATGGGCAGCCAAGCTCAGCGCCTGGACGATGTCCTCCAGGGGAAACCGGTGGGAAATCAATTGCCGAACCGGCAGGCGGCGTTCGAAAACCAGCCTTGCCGATTCGTCTTGATCATCCACCGAGGCGCTGTAACTCCCCAGGATTTCTTTTTCCTCGACCCCCACCGCCGCAGCGGGAAATTCGATCCGCATGACCGGATCGTTATGAGCAAACAGTAGCACGCGGCCACCCGGCCGCGCGAGGGATAAGGCCTCTGCAACCAATGACGGATTCGGCACTGCGAGAAGAACGACATCCGCGCCCCGGCCCGACGTGCGCGCGCGGATTTCACCAGCCAAATCACCGGCCGCCGGATCGAGCGCCGCGGCCGCACCAAGCTCGAGGCTTTTCGCGCGCCGCTCCGGGATGGGGTCGCTTGAAAATACTTCGGCGCCCGCGTCGCGCGCGAGCAGCATCAGGAGCAACCCGATGGGGCCCTGGCCGATCACGAGCACTTTTTCGCCGGCAGCGACGCGCGCCTTGCGAACCGCCTTCAGGCAGGTATTCACCGGCTCGACGAAAGTGGCTTCCTCAAAACTGACGCCGGGCGGCAACGCAAGCATTCCTCGCTCAACAATCCAGGGCATCGCGCGCACGTACTGGGCGAAGCCGCCGCCGCTGGGCAAAAAACCGGCGGTCAGACCGACTTTCTTGTAGCCCGGGCACTGTGAGAAAAGTTTCTTCTCGCAATAAAAACAAGCGCCACAGGGGATGTGGTGAAAGCTGACGACGCGATCGCCCTCTTTGAAGCGCCGCACGCCGCGGCCAACGCGAACCACTGTGCCGGCTAACTCATGGCCCAAGATGGCGGGAGGATCCACGAAGCCGTGCTGAATCTTTTTGACGTCGGTGCCGCAAATCCCGCAGGCGGCGACGCGAACTAAGACTTCGCCGTCCGAAATTTCCGGGACGGGGACGTCTTCGACCACCACGCTGCCCTTGCCGCGGTAAACTCCGGCGCGCATGGTGGCAGCGCCTCGCGCGGCGGAGGTGCGATCTTCGAGTTGAGCGCTGACCGGGTTCATACCGCGGCTACCTCAGCCGCCGTGCCCGCAAAATTCTTCTGCGCGGCGAGCAATTCGACGTATGCATCCAAAAACGCCGCCAGCTTTTCCGCAGCGCGACGGCTCTGTTTGCCGAGTCGAAGCAATGCAGGGAAACGATGAGGCGCTTGGGCGACGCGACTCACGACTCTTGTGATTCGGATGCGGCCTCGTTCATCTGCGATGCCATCGAAATTAAGCGGCAAGTCCTCATCGACCGCGTCGCTGACAGCACGAATGGCCACGGCGGGGACATGGAGCGCCTTCGCCTCGGCAAGCAATGCGAAACTCTCCATCTCGACCGCGTCCGCTTCCAAACCCATGCTCCGCTTTTGGGTGGCCGTGTGGATCAATTCATCGGCCGTCCAAAATTTCGCCACGCACCGGGCGCCCTGCAGTATTGCCAACTCCAGCAGCGCGGAATCACTTTCGATTTGCCGGCCACCTTGTGAATTGCGAACGGCAGTCGCCGCCAAGATGTTTCCAGGCCAGTGACCAGGTTTCAAGCTTCCCGCCAAACCAGCCGAGATCAAGGCATCCGGCGGCGGCGACAATGCACATCGCAACGCTCGACGTGCATTCTCAGAGCCAACGCCGGTCACAAGAACGCTTGCTTGCGCATCGCCGATGCGCGCTTCATACAGGGCGCAAGGATCGTGTGCCACTTGGCGAAAGGAGCGCAGCTTTCGCCAGGGAGCAAATTCATTCTCGAGCGCGAAGGTGATCCGTATCTGCAATGTTCCCCTAGGCTGCCTGGTTTTGGGCAACATACGAGCCACGAACCGAGCGCAAGTATCCGTGTTCTTCGTACCAACGGACAGCGCGTTCGAGCGCCGCTTCGATCGAGGTTGCCTGATAACCCAGCTCACGCGAAGCCTTCGAACTCTCCACCCACATCTTGTGTCGCGACATCCGCACTCCCTCGACGGGAATCTGCGGCTCACGACCGAAGACGCGCGAGACCAACTGGTCTCCGTAGGCCGCCGCCAGCGCGACCGCATGTGGCAATCGAATCCGCGGCGCAGAGCGGCCCGTCAGCTTGGCGAGGGCGTCGAGAAGATTCTTGAGCGTCAGGTTGCGCCCCCCGAGGATGTAACGCTCCCCGATTCGACCGTGGGCGGCCGCGAGCCAATGGCCGGCTGCAACATCTTCCACGGCGACGAAATTGAGGCCCGTCTCGACGTAGGCGGGCATCCGGCCATTGAGGAAATCAACGATGATGCGGCCGGTCGGCGTGGGCTTCCAGTCACCGGGGCCGATCGGCGCGGTGGGATTGACGATGACGACAGGCAAGCCGCCGGCAGCGGCGCGAAGGGCTTCCTGTTCCGCCAGGAACTTCGAGCGTTTGTAGTGGCCGATCATTTCATCGAGATTGGATTGCGTCTCTTCATTGGGAAGCGAACCGGGACGCGGGACGGCCATTGTGGCGACGGTACTGGTGTAAACGAAGCGCTCGACGCCGGCACGGCGCGCCGCATCGAGAAGCTGGCGAGTGCCGGTGACATTGTTCTCGTAAATTTCTTCCGGGTGACGGGCCCACAGCCGATAATCCGCCGCGACGTGAAAGACGGTGGAGATGCCTTCGAGTGCGCGAACGAGCGAGGCGGAATCGCGGAGGTCGCCTTCGACACGTTCGACCGGCAAACCATCGAGTGCGTCGAGCCGGCTGGAGCGGCGAAGAAGGACTCGAACCGGCACTCCCGCCCCGAGCAAATGCCGCGCGACGTGGCTGCCGACAAAACCGGCAGCGCCGGTTACAAGCGACGTCATAGTATTCGAAAGACCTCTTCGTTCTGCTTTTGCGAACTCGCGGCGACGTTTACGGGAGATTCCTCCCGCGAGTGGCCGATGCCGTTCGAGCGTCCATTGCCGTTGGAATGTGAGTTCCCGTTTCCATTCGCATCGTAAAGCTGTCCGTTCACCGAGCCCATGCGCCCGGCAAACTGCCAGCGAAGCATTTTCCAAGTGTCGCCGAGCTTTTTGTTGCCGCCGAGCACCGCCGAAGCTTCATAGCCCGCGTGGACCATGCAATCCTGGCAGCGGGGATCGCGGCCGCGGCCGTATTTTTCCCACGGGGTGTTGTCAATGAGCTCCGTAAACGTCTGGTGATGGGCATCCGTCATCAAGTAGCACGGGCCCTTCCAGCCGCGGGGGTTGTAAGTGGGATTGCCCCAGGCGGTGCACATCAGTTCGCGCTCGCCGCGCAGGTACTCCATATAAATCGGCGAGGTCATCAAATTGTATTTTTCGAGGAGGCGGCTGGCCGTGCGGAATTTTTCGCGCACTTCCTCGCGTGACATGAAAATGTCTTTCGTCTGCACGGCGGCGTAGGAATACGCGGGCGAAAGCATGTAGCCATCGACGCCAAGCCGGTAGAGAACTTCGTACAGCTCGGCAATTTCCTCGAGGTCCGTTTCCTTGTAGATGGTGGTATTGGAGCAGACGAGGAAGCCGGCCGCCTTGGCGGCCTTGATTCCTTCGATGGCCTCGCGGAAGACACCGTCGCGCTCGACGCACAGGTCGTGCGTTTTTTCCAAGCCATCCAAGTGGACGTTGAAGAAGAAGCGCGAGGTCGGCTGAAATTCGTGCAGCCGCTTGCGAATAAACATGCCGTTGGTGCAGAGATAGATGTGTTTTTTCCGGGCGAGGATTTCGCGCGTCAGCCGGCCGATTTCCGGGTAGATCATCGGCTCGCCGCCGCAGATGGAGACGATAGGCGCTCCGCAATCTTCCATGGCCGCCAAGCACTGCTCCACCGTGAGCATCTCGTTGATCGTCGCCTTGTACTCGCGGATGCGCCCGCAACCGGTGCAGGTCAGATTGCACGCGTGCAGAGGTTCGAGCATCATCACCAGCGGGAATTTCTCCGCGCCGCGAAGGCGCTTGCCGGCAAGGTAGCCGGACAGGCTGGCGGTCAAGCTCAGCGGAAATCTCATGTTCGTCTCACCCCATTTCCATTTTGAGATCCTGCATGCTGCGGCTCCATTCGGAGCGCGCCCGACTCCGATGCGCGTTCGCTCAGGTTGCGATAACGAGCCAACGCGAAGACCGGGAACGAATTCCTGTACATGTGATATTTCAAGTAAAACACGCGGGGGAAGCCGGTGCCGGTGTACGCGTCCTCGTCCCAGGTGCCGTCGGGATTTTGATGTTCGAGCAGGTATTCCACCGCGCGCTCGACAGCGGAATCGTCGGGCGCGACGACGGCGAGCAAGCCAATCAGGCCCCAAGCCGTTTGCGAAGGAGTGCTCGGCCCCTTCCCCTTCTGATGAGAATCATCGTAGGAGACGATGGATTCGCCAAATCCGCCGTCGGGATTCTGGACGAAACGCAGCCAGGCTGCGGCGCGCCGGCAATCTTCGCTGTGGCTCAATCCGATAGTTGCGAGCGCTCGCAAGACGCCGCTGGTCCCGTAGACATAGTTCACTCCCCATCGGCCGTACCAAGCTCCTTCCGGGGTCTGCTCCTTCCGCAAATAAGCCAGGGCGCGATCGATCACGGGATCCGAGGCGTGCCAGCCCAAGCACCCGAGACACTCGGTGACGCGCGCGGTGACATCGGCGGTCGAGGGGTCAATCATGGCATTGTGGTCGGCGAAGGGGATGTGAGTCAGCAGAGCGCGGTCGTTATTGCGATCGAAAGCGCCCCAGCCGCCATCGCGATTCTGCATGCTGAGCATCCAAGCGAGGCCGCGGCGAATCGCGTGATCGAGCCGCTCGGGCTCCGGGAAGGCGACCGGTTGCAACGCCATCAGCACGAAAGCAGTGTCATCCACATCGGGGAAGAAATCGTTGCGAAACTCGAAGGCCCAGCCGCCGGGCGCGCCCCCAGAATTCTTCACCTGCCAGTCACCCGGCCCGAGAATCTGATTTTCGAGCAACCAGCGAGCCGCAGAGAGCAGCGCGGGATGGCCGGACGGCAATCCGGCTTCTTCGAGAGAGACCATGGCGATCGCCGTATCCCACACCGGTGAGATACAGGGCTGCATGCGCAGGACACCGTTTTCTTCGATTTCGTAACTTTCGAGATAGCCGATTTCGCGCGCCATCAAGGGATCATCCGGCGAATATCCTGCAGCCCGCAGCACAAGAATCGAATTGATCATCGCCGGGAAAATCGCGGCGAGGCCGTCGCTGCGCTCGAAATGTTCCAGCACCCACTTCTCCGCCCGGGCCAGAGCGCGGTTCCGAAAAGGCTTCCAGGGCGAGCGTTCGTGAAGTTTCAGAAAACGATCGAGGGCGAGAAAAGCGTTCCGCCATGTGAACACTCTGCGGTCCCAGGCGAACGCCGCCGCCTTGCGAGAGGGATCGCGGAACAGCTCATCCACGTGCGCGCGCTCGGGCACTCGCCAGTCCGGCTTTTTCGCGAACAGAATGGTCAGAGGAATGACGATCCCGCGGGTCCAGGACGACATCTCGTACAGGTTCACGAAGAACCAGTTGGGCAGGAGCATCAATTCCGGCGGGATGGCGGGAACCAATTCCCAGCCGATGGCGCCGACCAAAGCCAGATAGAAACGAGTGTAGGAGTTCGTCGTTTCCAGGCCGCCCAACTCGTGGACGCGCCGGCGCGCTCGCTCGAGGTGAGGCGCATCGGCAGAATCACCCGCCAGTTTCAGAGCGAAATAGGCCTTCACCGTGGCGTTGAGTTCCGCCGGGCCGCCGGGAAAGGTATTCCAGCCACCATCGGGCTGCTGCCTCCCGCGAATGTACGCGGCAAGCTTCGATATTTTCGGAGAATCCAACTGGCCGAGAATGCTGAGGAAGAAAATATAATCCGATTCGAGGGTGGTATCGGCCTCGAGTTCACCCCACCAATAACCCTCGCCGGCCTGAATGTCCAAAAGCATGCGGACGCCGCGGTCGATGGCTAGAGCGAGCTTCTGGGCGAGTCCGCTACGGGTCGCAGCGCCTGGGTGTGCTTCAACGGGTTCTAATCCGAGCTTTGCTTCCGACACGACCAAACCTCAAAGAGTGCACTCAATCGATTCGATTAAATTGGCCGCAATAAGGGTTCTCGCACGATTGATCCAGATTGCGAGAACGAGCGGGGGTTCAACGCCACAGAATTGATTACAAGATTCTGTGGCATGCCGCGCCTGCCCCCCTCGGCGCGCAGCCTGCCATGACGCCGCAAGAACTCGACTCTCCATCGAGTCACACCCCCCGTGACGACCTGGGGGATACCCTCGTACTCACCAGGGTCACCCTGTCTGCCAGGAAGATGGCCAAATTCAAAAGTCTGGTTACCTAAGACCCCCAAATATGAAGGCACTTTCACCAGAAAACAGGTAATTATCCTTGTGAAACCCTTTGGGGTCAATAAGAAATAGGCCACAGATTAGCTTTGGGGTACTGCCTGGCCCGCAAAGAAGGAATTTCGGACGAAATCACAAAGGGGCGGAGGCAAAGGCTGTCCCAGGGGCTGCAAGAAACGGGCTTTGCTTTCGAGAAGATTCATCGAGACTCGGGGCCAAACACCCTGCACCAGCGGCGAGCGCAGGACGAAGGCATCAGCACGGTCCAGGACGAACTGAGCAGATGGCTTGAAGTCTTCCTGAGACGGATCCAGAACGGCCAGGTAAAGAGCAGGACGCACAAATTGGAGCACTGTGTTGCTTTCGAGAATCACGTTCCCTGCCCCTGCGAGCGCGTCCCGCAAGAGCGGCATGCCTTCCGCGAGGCGGCCTTGCTTGGTGCGGAGCCAAAACGAGCGGCTAGCTCCCGCAACGAGGAATCGTGAAGTGTCGGTGCGGTCCGAGCGATCAAGCTCTTCGTCGAGCGACACCGTGTGTTCCGTCGGCGCACAACCGCAGCTCCCCGCGTTTACGGCGCAAATGCCGTGGCCATACTGAGTGATTTTGATGGCCGTCCAGGCGGCCTGCGGAAATGCGCGAATCAAATCGACGACGAGTGAAGTCTTGCCCACGCTGCGGCTGTGCCCACCGACGACGAGTATTCGACTTTGGACTTCGATGGGCGACATTGGAATGGAATCCATATGCAATTCACAATGCGGTGCTAGCTGTTTTTGCCTTTCCGCTCAATCTGGCGGAGACGCTCAGCGAGCTGTGGCAGGCGGCCGAGCCAGGCAAACTGCTCCTTGAATCGCTCGAGGGGCCGGGCGGGCGTGCCCCAAACAGTTTGGCCGGAGCGAATGACCTTGCCGGGAAGAATGCCAGACTGGCCGCCGAGGATGGCGCCGTCCTCGATGTTGCATCCTTCGCCAAGACCGGCTTGCCCCCCGATCATCACCCGCTTCCCGATCACGCTGCTCCCGGAGATGCCCGTCTGCGAGACAAGAATGGAATGCTCG
>JBGQEW010000039.1:0-18773 GCA_041496565.1 Terriglobia bacterium
ACGCCATGGCGGTTGCACGGGCGTGTACGGCGCCGTGCTGCAGGAAGGGATCGTGCGGACGGGAGATCCGGTGTACGCGGCATAGCCGCACGGGGAAGACACGCGATGGGCATTTCGCAGCAGGAAGCAATCGATCTATTCAATTCCGATGACCTGATCGGCATCGGCATGGCGGCAAACGCCGTGCGCCGGAAGAAGACGGATCCGCGGATCGCAACGTACCAGATCGACCGCAACATCAATTACACGAATTTTTGCACCGAGTATTGCTCGTTCTGCGCGTTCTATCGGCCGCTGGGCGCGAAAGACGGCTACCTGCTGTCGTTCGAAACGATTTACGAGAAGATTGAAGAGACGATTGGACTCGGCGGTACGGGCGTGTTGATGCAGGGAGGGCTGCATCCGGACCTGCGCATCGAGTATTACGAGAACTTGCTCAGCTCGCTCAAGCAGCGCTATCCGCAGATTCACCTGCATTGCTTTTCAGCGCCGGAGATCACAAACATTGCCGAAGTTTCCGGGCTCAGCCTCACCGAGACGATCGCGCGGCTGCGCGATGCGGGACTCGATTCGATTCCGGGTGGCGGCGCAGAGATCTTGGACGATGAAATCCGCGCGCGCATCTCGCGCCTAAAATGCACCTCCGACGAATGGGAGCAGGTCCATCGCACGGCGCACGCGCTCGGCCTGCGCACCACCGCGACGATGATGTTCGGCTGCGGGGAAGAATACCGCCACCGCGCCAATCATCTGGAGCGCATCCGCCGCATCCAGGAAGATACCGGCGGCTTCACTGCTTTCATCCCTTGGATTTTTGCGCCGGAAAATACGCCGCTCGGAAAGAAAGTGCCGGAAGCCACGGCGGTTGAATATCTAAAGACGCTCGCGATCAGCCGCATCTATCTCGACAACATTGACCACATCCAATCGAGCTGGCTCACGCCGGGAATCAAAGTTTGCCAAGTGGGCTTGCAGTTTGGCGCCGACGATGTGGGCAGCATCTTGATCGAAGAAAACGTGGTTTACGCCGCCGGCGTCCGCAACCGCACCAACGAATCCGAGCTTCGCCGCATAATCAGCGACGCCGGATACATCCCCGCGCAACGCGACACCCTCTACCGCTCCTATTGCCTGAAATAAATTCGCCGAGACTGCGTCCACGATCTAGGAGTGTCTGGACTTGCGAAATTCAATCTCGACTTCCGCGCCTTCGGTCAGGTCGAGGGGCTCGGCGGGGACGAGGACGCCGTTCTTGTAGCGGGCTTTGACGACGCAGACTTCCGGCTTCCGGTGCGAAGCGTGAAAAGGAGGAGCTGCTCGATCTTCCGGCCTCGTTTTTCGATCTTCGGTCCGCTTCTTCCGCGCATTTTGCTGCTCGCTCTCCAGGTCATCCGCAGTCAGTAATTTTCCGCTAAAGAATGGGGGGCGATCGCCCGAGTGGTCGAGGGCGTCGTTGGCGAGAGCATCGGCGTCGCGATTTTCTTCACGCGGAACGTGCTCGATGGCGAAATATTCGAGATGGTTGGCGATTTTCGCTGCGCGCTCGTGGAGCGGCTTCAGATCCTTGCTGCGAACGCGGTAGCGCCCGTTCATTTGATTCACCAGCAATTCGGAATCGCTGCGCACGCGCAAGCTCTTGATGCCGTGGTGCGCGGCGTAATCGAGCGCCGTGATCAAACCGTGATACTCGGCTGCATTGTTCGTGGCGATGCCAAGTCTTTTTCCCATCTCGAAAATGGTCTTGCCGTCGGGCGCGCGAACAATCGCCGCGTAGGAGGCCGGTCCTGGATTGCCGCGCGAGGCGCCGTCCACGTAGGCGAGATGGACGCCCGCAGGCGGCGCAGAATGCGGCTCGGAAAATAATCGCGCGCTGCGCGGGGGCGGAGTCTTGCCGTGGGGCTTCATGAGGTAGGGATTGAGCAGCGCCGTCTTCCCGGCGGCTGTGGGGAATGAGCCAGTGAGATGCCGGCGCCACGGAAATCCGTTGGGGCGCGGCGGTTAGCCATTATTCGATTGCGCGAGTGGCGCGGACGCAGTGTCCGAAGAAGACGCCCCCTGCTCCGGCTCGATGTAGTAGAGGATGCGGGTGCAAGTCTCGCAGTGGAGTAGTTCCTCGTTGCCGCCGCGGCGCAATTCCTGAAAGACATGCGGGCGAACGCGCACGCCGCACTGCGAGCACGTCTCCCCACGAACTTCGGTGAGCGAGACCCCGCCGTGTTTCTTCGCGATGCGCGTGTAATGGTCGAGCAGGTCCTCGGGGACTTGGACGATGATTGTTTCTCGTCCGGCGGCCAGCTTGGCCTCCTCTTGCTCGGCAGTCTTCTGCTCTTCCTCTAGGTTCGAGCGCGCGTTTTTCCTCGCTGATTCAACTTCAGCCAGCGTCTTTTCTGCGGCCTTCACGCGTCGGTCGTATTCCTCGCTCGCCACCATCTGTTCGAGTTGGCGGTCTTCGGCCTTGGCGATCTCCGCCTCGGCCATCTGGATTTCATGCTGCAGCGCCCGGTAGGCCTCGTTCGTCTTCACCTGGTAAAGCTGGTCTTTATACTTGCGGACCTTTTCCTTCCACTGTTCCACGTCGAGCTCGAATCGTTTGCGATCCTTTAGCGTGGCGGTCTGCGCTGCCTTGGACTTTTCCAGGTCGCCGCGGGCTGCCGTGACGCGGGCGTCCAGTTCGGCCAGTTTCTTGGGGAAGGTGGCAAGATGAGCTCGAACGTCAAGCAGTCGCAGATCCAGGGCTTGCAAATCTATCAGATGGCGCAGGTTGTCTTGCACAGGAGCAGTATTTTAGCACACCGGAGCGGGGCGCCGGGCCCTCGTACGGAACGGTTGCGAGTGGAGTCTTTTTCGTGCGCTCGGACGTATACCAAGCAGGACCAAGGATATGATGCTCGAGGCTGCTATGTCGTGGGAGGGGCCGGTGGGTCTCGAAGCCGAGGTTGCCCAGCTTCGCCGTGGGGACCTGGACGCGCTGGCTGCGCTCCTGGCGCGGTATCAGAACCGGCTGTATCGCTACCTGCTGCGATTGGTACGGCAGCCGGCGACGGCTGAGGACCTATTCCAGCAAACCTGGCTTCGCGTAGCCGAGCGAATTCGCCGCTATGATCCGAGGCGGAATTTCGAGGCCTGGCTGTTTGCAGTTGCGCGCAACCTGGCAATCGATCACTTGCGGAAAATTCAGCCAGAAAGCCTGGATGAGCCTTCGGACCAGGGGATACCGCGCTTCGAACCAGTTTCGGCCGCCCCGCCGGTGCTCGACGGAATCGTCGTGCAGGAGCGAAACAGCCGACTGGGCGCGGCGCTTGGGGAGCTGCCAGTCATTTACCGCGACGTGCTGACCTTGCGATTCGAAGAAGAAATGAAGCTCGAAGAAATTGCGGAAGTGCTGGGGACGCCGCTCTCGACGGTGAAGACGCGGCTGCGAAGATCGCTTGAAGGATTGCGGCGAACGCTCGAGACACGCTACCCGGGCGAGGATTGGCTGGGCGGCATGGAACGCACGATCCGATGAACGAACACGCCGAAATCCGGGAGCTGCTGTCGCTGGCCGCGGCGGGCGCGCTACGCCGCGAGGAAGAAGAGCGCGTTGCGCGGCACATCCACGAGTGCGCCGAGTGCACTGCGGAATTCGAGAATTGGCAGTCGCTCGCGGCAGGGCTGCGACGGCTGCCCACACCGCAGCCGCCCGCGGGATTGGTGGAGCGGACGCGCGCACGCACCGCGTGGCAACTGGCGGCCGAAGGGGAGCAGCGGTGGAACCACGGCGTGCTGATTTTTCTCGTGTTGTTCGGCTGGACGCTGACGCTGGCGAGCTGGCCGGTCGTGCGGCTCGTGAGCGGCGGATTACTTGGATGGCTCGACCCGGGATTCGAGCATACCTGGATTGGTTTGGTCGGCTACACGGCATTGGTGTGGGTCACCGGCGGGGTGGCGGCGGCAATGCTTGCGCTGCGTCGCCGACGGGAGAGGAGGCTAGCATGAGCCGTTTTCGTGAGGAACTTCGCATCGTTCCGCGCAACGCATGGATCGTGGGGTGGTTGGTTTATCTGGGCTTGGCAACGTTGCTCGGACTGGTGTCCACGGTTGGGCACGATCCGGGACTGAGCAAGATGCCTGCGGTTGGAAAGGTCTTCTTCGCGGCCGGCATTCCCATTTTTCTTTTCATGCTTGTGCTCTTGATTGGCTACGTGTATGCCGATGCGAAGCGGCGCGGGATGCGTTATGTGATGTGGACGCTGCTCGCCACATTCATCCCCGACGCCATCGGGGTCATTCTTTATTTCCTTCTGCGCGATCCGCTGCCCACGTCCTGCCCAAGGTGCTCGACACTGGTCAAGCACGGATTCGCCTATTGTCCGCAGTGCGGAGCGCCGGTGGAGATCGCATGTCCACAGTGCCGCCGCGCCGTCGAGCGCGGCTGGCAAAACTGCGCGTATTGCGGCACCAAGCTGCCCATTTCGGGACCCAGCCAATCCGCTGCGTGAAGCAGCCTGGACAGAGGATAGAAAAAGGAAAGAGAAAAGGCCGAATTTTGAAATTGGAAACTCAATCCATTCCCTCGCAAGCGATGTCGAATTGAGGATTCTGCAGGGCGCTGCAACAAGCCGAACCACAGGCGGACTGTCGTCGGCCAGCACAATTCCTTTGCCTCCCTACATTCTCGAACTTCGGTTTTCCATTCCTGATGCGTGGCCGCTACAATCCTCGCGGTGTAAGGAGGTAGCGAATGCCTTACGTGCAGATTACCTGGGTCGCCGGCCGCGACGCTCAGCAGAAGCGCAAGCTGGCTGAGCGGATCACGCAAGCGCTGGTCGAAGACGGCCGCGCCAAACGGGAAAATATACACGTCACGTTTGTGGACGTTCCGTCCACGGATTACGCCGAGGCGGGCGTGCTCGTGGTGGATCAGAAGCGCAGCCCATAAAGACATGGGCGCCCTGGCGCGGGACACGGGGCGTGGGTCGGGGCGTCCTACCTTTCGGCATGCTCAAGGCAGGCGCGGCGGACGCCCCGCAAGCGGCAGGAACTAACTCGAAGGAGTCAGTTCGCGACGGACGAGCGTCGCGTCAATCAAATAGCCGATGCCAATCGCCACGGGAATGATGGCGAACGCGGCCGCCTCGAGCGCATCTCGTTCGGCCAGCGATAGAAGGGCGAATGCGCCCGACCAGCCAAGTCCGGCCGCCACGAGCAAGATTCCTGCGCGGCGCGAATGCGCAAGGTGTGTGATGGGCTGATCGAACGGAATTTCCACGCCGCGGGCAATCGCCGCCAAGCGCTCCTCCGTCCTCAGCTTGCGAATCCGGTAGTAGGCGTAAATCGCGGCGATGGGGATGCCACACATCAAAACCACCGCGGTAAATCCGATCATTTCACCAGTCATGCGTCGTCTCCTCATCTTCCCGCGGTCGCGCGGGCTGGAATATATCGTTTGCGGGTCCGGCTACGAGAAGAGATACGCGAACGGGAAGGCAAATGTTCCTGCGACGAGGACTCGGTAGGTGCCGTTCTACTCCATGGGGTGGACCTCCATCGTTTGATCGGCCGCATAGCTCTGGCAGGTTTGGCCGGCGATGGTCTGACAGCGGGCGATGGCGGTGAAGCCGCCGGGATTGATTTCGATGGAATAAACGTAGCCTTTGCGTTCGGTGCGGACGCCGAGAGGGCTGCTCGAAACAAGTTCATCGAGCGATGCGTAAGAACCGTGCTCGGCGAAGTAGGCGGTTTCGGCGCGCGCGATCGATGCGAGATCCATTTTTGCGCCGGCGGAGTCGGCGATCTGCGTGAGGTTTACTCTCTCCGTCTGCGGTTGTTGCCGCGTAAGGTAAAACCACATGCCTGCGCCCGCTATTAATGCAACGAACAAGACGGAAAGCAGCTTCGACATAGGCGCCTCACCCCTGAGAGGACGAGCCTTCCAGGTGCGTTCTGCCCAGCTCTGGTATAATGCCGCCACCTTCGACGAAATGCGAATGAAGAACCCAACCCTTGTTCGAGCCGTTCTCTGCCTCCCGCTCGCCGTGGTGCTTCTTTCGTTGGCGCCTGCCGCTTGGGCGGGCGACTTGATCGTCCTGACGTACGCCGGGCCGATCGGGCCTATCAGCGCCGAGTATATCTCACGCGGAATCGGCGAAGCTGAAGCACGAGGAGCCGCGGCGGTGATTCTTGAGCTGGACACTCCTGGCGGCCTTGATTCCTCGATGCGGGAAATTATCCAGCGCGAGATGAACGCACGCGTGCCCGTGGTGGTTTATGTGGCGCCGCGCGGGGCGCGAGCGGCATCGGCAGGCTGCCTGATCTTGCTCGCCGCGGATGTGGCCGCGATGGCGCCCGGGACGAACATCGGCGCGGCGCATCCGATCACGCTTTC
This sequence comes from Terriglobia bacterium, assembly GCA_041496565.1. Taxonomy (GTDB): domain Bacteria; phylum Acidobacteriota; class Terriglobia; order Acidiferrales; family UBA7541; genus JBGPTK01. The sequence continues at coordinate 6,368 of JBGQEW010000039.1, forward strand.
GGGCGGCCCCGTCTCGGAAAAGATCGTGAATGATGCGGTCGCCTATGCGCGATCGCTTGCGGCCGCGCACCATCGCAACGCGGATTGGGCGGAGCGTTCCGTGCGCGAAAGCGCATCGCTGGCCGAGCCACAGGCCGTGCAAATGCACGTGGTGGATCTCGCCGCAGACGACGTGCAAGACCTAATTCGGCAACTGAACGGCCTCGCGATTCAATCGCCCGGCCGCAAGACGGCGTTGTCACTTACCGGCGCGACGCAGGTAGCGCTGGAGATGAACTGGCGCGAACGGCTCTTGAACGTACTCAGCAGTCCTAACATCGCTTATCTTCTCTTTCTGCTTGGCGTGCTGGCGATCGTTGTCGAAATCTTCGCGCCGCATGGATTCGTGACCGGAACGTTCGGTGCCATCGCGGTTCTGTTGGCCCTGGTGGGCATGGCCAATCTGCCGGTGCAGCTCTCCGGCGCGGCGCTGCTGAATCTGGGGATCGTGCTGCTGGTGCTCGAACTGAAAATCACCTCGCATGGGTTATTGACGCTGGCAGGGCTGGTGGCGTTTGTTCTGGGCTCGCTCTTGCTGTTCCCACACATCCCCGGATACGGAATTTCCGGCTGGGTGATTGGCAGTGTGACGGTCATCTGGGCGGGCGCGCTGGGGCTGGTGGTCCGGCTCGTCGTGCAGGCGCGCCATCGGCCCGTGTTGACGGGCGTCGATCGGGTCATCGGGCGGATGGGAGTGGCGAAGACGGAGCTAGCACCGCGCGGCGTCGTGCTCGTGGGCGGCGAGGACTGGGATGCGCAGGCGGATCCATCACCGGTCGGCCGGGGCGAAAAAGTTCAGGTGCTCGAGGTGCAGGGGTTGACGCTTCGCGTTCGCAAGGTGTCTTAGCAGGAGGCTGCAATGGACCAAGGTTTGATTGCCGTTGCCGTGGTTATATTTCTGCTGATTCTCTTCATATGGTTTATCACCGGTTTGATCAAAGTCGTCCGGGAATACGAGCGGCTGGTGGTCTTCCGCTTTGGCCGCTGCATTGGACAGAAGGGCCCAGGACTAATCATTCTGATACCAATCGTAGACTTGGCGACGCGGGTGGACCTGCGCGAGCAATACCTGGAAGTGCCGAGCCAGACCTGCATCACGAAGGATAACGCGTCGATCTCGATCGATTTCCTCGTGTACTGGAAGGTGACGGACCCGGTCCAGAGCGTCGTGCGGGTGCAGGATTTCGGCGGCGCCACGCGCGGCATCGCCATGACCACATTGCGCGCCGTCATCGGCGATATCGGGCTCGACGATGTGCTCGCGAAGCGCGAGGAAATCAACAATATCCTGCGCGGCAAGCTGGACGAAGTGACATCGCGGTGGGGCGGCAAGATCACGTCCGTCGAAATTCGCGAAATCGAGCCGCCGAAGGACATTCAAGATGCGATGACCAAGCAGATGAGCGCGGAGCGCAGCCGGCGTGCGATGGTCATCTCCGCCGAAGGAGATCGAACCGCGAGAATCACGGTCGCTGACGGCGAAAAGCAGGCGACGATCCTGAAGGCCGAAGGAGACAAACAGTCCGCGATCCTGCGCGCCGAAGGGTACGCGCTCGCGCTGGGGAAGGTTTTCGAAATAGCGAAAACGCTCGACACGAACACCATGAGCCTGCAATATCTCGAGACGCTGAAGAATCTCGGCGCCGGGCCAGCGACGAAATTTATTTTCCCGATGGAGTTCGCCAGCTTCCTGAAGCCGTTCATCAACGCGTCCGCTCCTCCGGCCCCATCAAGCGGGGGCAGCAAGTAGCAGCGCGCGTTCCCCAGGATCAAACGGAGCGCTGTTGTTCAGTTCTTCTTCTCGAGAAATTCGCGGATGGCTGAGTGGATCAGCCCGGGCTGTTCGTGGATCACCCAGTGTGAGCCGTCGGGAATTCGCCGGATGGTCAAATCGGGCACGAACTTTTCGAGGCCGTCTAGGTTACTGGGCAATAGATAGGGATCTTTCTCGCCCCACAGGACGAGCGTCGGCACGCGGACGACGAGGGAATCAGCGGGAAGGCCCCAATTGCTCAAGCTTTTTCCGCCGACGAATTTTCCGAACGGCGCGGCCCGATAGTAGTTCAAGCCTCCCGTGAGCGCGCCCGGCTGCGACCATGCCTCGAGGTAGGCCCGGCGGTCTACCTCCGTGAAGTAACCTTTCTCGAGACCTTCGCTCAAGACCGTTTTGACAAGCGCGGCGTAATGATTTGCCTGGAGCATCATCTCGGCCATCGGGGTGCGGAAAATCAGAAAGTATTGGCTTGCATTGCGCTGGGCGGGATTGCTGTCGAGTTCGCGCTCGAATACCCCCGGATGCGGCGCATTCACGATGACGAGCCTCTCGAGCATTTCGGGATGCACAATGGCAAAAGCCCAGGCCAACAGGCCGCCCCAATCGTGTCCGACGAGCGTGAATCTCTTGTGGCCCAGGTGTCCGGCGAGTCCGCGAAGGTCCTCGAGCAGAACGGGTATTTCGTACTCTTCGATGTGTTGCGGTTTGGAGGAAAGGTTGTAGCCACGAAGATCGGGGGCGACTGCCAAGTGCGTGCGGCCAAACTCAACAAGCTGATTCTTCCATGCGTACCAGAATTCCGGAAAGCCGTGTGCGAACAGGATCAGTTCACCATCACCTTCAGCCGCGTAATGCAGCCGAATTCCGTTCCGTTCGTAAAAATCGTGTCGCAGCATAAGATCGGGCGATGCTATGCGTACAGCCGAGCGGCGTCAATTCTTCGAAACGCCGGATTGGGTCTGCTCGCGTCAAACTAAAGGTAGGTTGCCTGCGGACATGTTGAAACCAGGATGCGGCAGAGTGCCTAGCTCCCTTCGCGAGGGCCGGCGGGCGGGTTTGACACCGGGACCGGGCTTGCCTAGGATGGGTGCACCTCGTTATCACCCGCTTCGGCGGTGTTCTTCTGGGGTGAATCTTGTGGGGTGAGGGTTTCAGAATGAAAACTGCAAAAGGCATTGCCCTGCTTCTCTGTCTCGCCGCGCTGGCGCTCGTCGTCCGCGCGCAGGATAAGAAAGTAGAAACGGTCCGGCCGCCAAAAGTGGATATTCACAGCCACACGCTCGCGAACGGGCTGAAGGTCTTGACAGTGGAAGACCACTCCGTGCCGGTTATCAACCTGCAGGTTTGGTACCACGTCGGCTCGAAGGACGAGAAGTCGGGCCGCACCGGATTCGCGCATCTCTTTGAACATCTGATGTTCAAGGGTTCCGCGCACGTAGGCGCGGATGAAATGTCGCGAATCATCGAGTCGGTGGGCGGGTTCGATAACGCCTATACGAACGACGATTGCACCGTGTATTGGGAGACGTTTCCCAGCAACTATCTCGAGCGCATGATTTGGCTTGAAGCGGACCGCATGGGCAGTCTGAATGTGAGCGAGGAGAACTTCACCTCCGAGCGGGAGGTGGTGAAGGAAGAGCGGCGGCTGCGCGTGGATAATCGCCCGTATGGCCTGGTGCAAGAGGACTTGTACGCCGCTGCGTTCACGGTCCACGGCTATCATCACACCACCATCGGCAGCCTGGACGACTTGAACAAAGCGAAGATCGAGGACGTGCGGGATTTCTTTCACACCTTCTACCGTCCGAATAACGCCACGATGGTGATTGTGGGCGACTTCAGTGAAGCGGAAGCGCTTCGCTGGGCGAAAAAATATTTCGCCGGCATTCCGGCTTCCCCTGCGCCCATCCCGCGGCTAACCGCACAGGAGCCGCCACAGACTGAAGAGCGCATTGTGAATAAATCCTATTCCAATACGCCGCTGGCTGCGGTCGTGGAGGGCTTCAAGGTTCCGCCGTCCTTCTCCCCTGATTCGTACGCGCTCAATCTGGCTTCGAACATCCTCGCGCAGGGAGAGAGCAGCCGGCTGTATCAAACGCTGGTTTATAAGGATCGGATCGCGGTGTTCTCCGCCGGCTTTGGTTTTTTCACCGAGGATCCCAATTTGTTCTGGGCCTTCGCGGTGATGAACCAGGGACACACTGCCGAAGAGGGTGAGAAGGCTGTGGACGCAGTGCTCGAGCAAATGAAGACGCAACCGATGGACGCCAAAGAACTCGAGAAGGCGAAGAACCAGATCATTTCGAGCTTCATCCTGGGCCGCCAAACCGATCAGACGAAAGGTGACGCCATCGGCGACGCCGCCGTGATCGGGAAAGACCCGAATCTCGTAAACACTCAGCTTGGGCATTTTCTGAACGTCACGCCTGCTGACATCCAGCGAGTGTCGAAGGAATACTTCTCGAAGCAACGGGAGACCGTTCTGCTCATCTCCGCGCCTGCGGCGAAGGGCAAGGAAGGGAGCGGGAAATGAATCGCAATCTACGGATAAGGACATGTGGCGTTCTGGCGGCCAGTTTGCTCGGCTTGCTGTGCATCGGCAGCGCGAAAGTCACCCAGGCGCAGGCGGAAAAGCCGAAGGCAGGCGAGCAGAAGGAAACGCAGAAAGGCGGCACCGGCATCGTCCCGCCCGGCATAAGACTTGTGCCGCAAATGCCTGCAGGCGCGCCAGCGAAGAGTTTTCACTTTCCAAAATCAGAGACAAAAACCCTGCCGAACGGTTTGCAAGTGTTTGTGGTGACGGATCACCGCCAGCCCGCCCTTGCGGCGCGGCTGGTGCTGACGTCGGCGGGGACCATCCATGATCCGGCGGGATTGCCGGGCGTGGGCTCGATGGCCGCCGGCATGCTAACGCAGGGAACTCAAAAGCGCAATGCGCAGCAGATTGCCGAAGCGATTGATTTTGTCGGCGGTTCGCTCGCGGCGGACGCCGATGTGGACGGCACGACCGTCACGCTGAATGTTGTGAGCAAAGATCTCGACCTGGGTTTGGACTTGATGTCCGACGTGACGCTGAACCCGGTCTTCCGCAACGAAGAACTCGACCGGCAACGCGAACGGCTGCTCTCCAATCTGCGCGTCCAGTATAGCGACCCGTCGTATTTAGCCACCGCAGTATTCCGGCGCGAAGTATACGGCGAATCCCCCTATGGTTCACCTGACGACGGCACACCGGACACTGTCCGCAAATTTGGACGAGAAAATTTAGCCAGCTTCCACGACACGTATTACGTGCCGAACAAAGCGCTGCTTGCTTTCACAGGCGACATTTCGCCGGAAGCGGCGTTTGCCGCCGCCGAAAAATACTTCGGCGCGTGGAAGCAGAAAGATGTTCCCACGCCGCGAATGGCAGTGCCGAGCCCGCATTCGGGAATGCGGATCATCGTCGTGAACAAACCCGATGCCGTGCAGACGGAAATTCGAGTGGGCCACCTGGGAATTCCGCGGAACAACTCCGACTACATCCCGCTCTATGTGACCAACCGCATCTTCGGGGGCGGCTACAACAGCCGGCTGAATACAGAAGTCCGCATCAACAAGGGGCTCACCTATGGAGCGAATTCCTCGTTCGCAAGCCACAAGTATGCCGGCATTTTCTCGGCGGGGACATTTACGCGAACGGAGGCAACGGTCGAAGCCACCAAGCTGGTTCTGGACCTGATCGCCAAGATGTCCACCGGAGAGGTGACACCGGCGGAACTAAATTTTGCGCGCGATTACCTGGCGGGTGTTTATCCGATCCAGTCTGAATCAGCCGAACAAGTGGCGGGCCGCGTTCTGACCGTCGCCCAGTTTGATTTGCCGGCGGATTACAACGACACCTATCAACAAAGAATTCTTGCCGTTGGCACGGACCAGGTGGAGAAGATGTCGCAACAGTACTTCGACGCCAAAAACTTGGACCTCGTGCTGGTCGGCAACGCCGGCCAGTTTCTCGACGGGCTGAAGAAGACGCTTCCGAATGCGAAATTCGAGGAGATCGCGTTCGATGAACTCGATCTGTTGAGCCCGGACCTGCGGAAACCAAAGGCCGAGGCCGCCGCGGCGTCTCCGGAATCCCTGGCGCGCGGAATCGAAATTTTGAAGGCCGCCGCGGAAGCAGCCGGGGGCGCGGCGATCGCCAAAATCCAGACAATCGAGTTTAATTCGAAGGGTAGCGTGTTCGGACCCGGTGGACAGGAAATCCCAATCGAATTGAAAGCTCAGGTGGCTTATCCGGACCACCTCCGGATGGAAGCGAAGCTGCCGTTCGGCGTCATCCAGCAAGGCTATGACGGCACGTCCGGATGGATCGCGAGCCCGCAAGGCACGATGGATGCACCCGCGACGCTTCAAGGTGAATTCCCGCGTCTGATCGCGATGACGGGAGCGGTTGGTCTTTATCAACAGGTCCTGGCCGGGAAGCAGAATTCACAGTTCCAGTATCTTGGCCAGGAGGATATCGACGGCAAGAAAGCCGACGCTGTCGAGTGGGGAGTCTCGTTCGGACCAGTGAAATTCTACTTCGATCCGGCGACGCATTTGCTCGTGGCTGCGCATTTCCGCCAGGTTTCGCCGCAAGGCCCAGCCGAGGTTGATCAACACTGGAGCGACTACAAGGCGGTCGAAGGCGTGCAATTCGCATTTGCCGTCACCGTGCTCCGCGATGGCGCAAAATACACCGAATCCACGGTTCAGGAAGTGAAGCTGAACCCGACGATCGACCCGGCCGTGTTCAACAAGCCGAAATAGCCGCGCGGCTACGCAAGGGTAAGAACGACCTTGCCGATGTTCTGCCGCTGGTGGATGTAGCGATGCGCCGCAGCCGCTTCGGCGAGCGGAAACGTCTTCCCGATGACGGGCTTGATTTGCCCGGCCCCGTACATCCGCAAAAGCTCCACGAGCTCGGCGCGCAATAATCCAGCGTGCTCTTCCATGCGGCCCAGGTTCACTCCGATCACGGCGATGTTCCGCCGCATCAGAACCAACGGGTGGAAACGCGGCGTCTGCGCCAGCGCCTTCAAGCCCCGCCACCAACTGCGCTTGCCCTCCGGCCCTGCCGCGGCAGAAAACCCGTAAACGATCAGCCGGCCGGTGGCGCCGAGGCAGCGCGCGCTCTCCGCGAAAGTCTTGCCTCCAATCGGGTCCATCACCATCTCGATTCCCTTGGGTGCGATGCAGCGCAGGGCTTCGACAAAGTTTTCGCGCGAATAGTCAATCGGATGGTCCACGCCCATCTGGCGCAGAAAGTTCTGCTTCGCAGTGCCCGCCGTGCCGAAAACAATCAGCCCCCGCGCCTTCGCCAGTTGTACCGCGGCAACGCCCACTCCCCCTGCAGCGCCGTGGATCAAGATTCGGTCGCCCGGCTGCAGATTGCCCATCTGAAACATGGAGTGATACGCAGTGAGATAATTCACCGGGATCGCTGCGGCATCTTCGAAGGGCATCGCGTCTGGAATGGAAAAGACGCGCCGCACGGGCGCCACAACGCGCTCGGCGTAAGCATTGAAAGACGTCAACGCCGCAACGCGGTCGCCTGGCCGAAGCGCTTCGTCACCATCTCTTCCGCCCGCGGCCACATGCTCAACAACGCCGGCAACTTCGAGTCCTGGAATGAAAGGCGGCTTGGGTGTGCCCGGATAGATTCCCATCCGCTGCAGGAGGTCGGCAAAGTTGATCCCGATGGCACGCACGCGAATGAGGGCGTCTCCCGGGGCCGCCACGGGGGCAGGCATATCTCTCAACTCAAGATTTTCCGGAGGTCCGTACCTCCGAACGACAATTGCGCGCATCCTCTACTCCTGGGTTCGAAATTCATAATCGGTGCGGATCGCCATCCTAACAGATTCCATTCGGGCCAGCCGCTTTCCGTTTGGGTTTTCAGGGGCATCTGACATACACTGTCTGACTTCGTTCTTCTAATGGGCTCTCTTCTGAAAATATCTCGGCTGATTGCCGGCACGGCGGCGCTGGGTGCCGCCTGCATCCTGCTTGCAGGAACGGGCCGATCCTTCTCCGCAGCCGTGGTGGGAACGCCTCCGGTGTTGACGGCGATGCAGGATGAGCTTGGCCGCTCGATGCAAACACTGGGCAAGGCCGATCCGCCCGCCTACTTCATCAGCTACACGGTCACCGACCGGCAAATTGCCGAAGTCTCTGGATCAAACGGCGCGCTGATGAACAGCCAAGAAATCCGCGACCGTTACCTCGAGGTGCAGACACGGGTCGGCAATTACGAGCTGGACGATACGCACAAAGTAGGTGACCGGCCGGCCGGCGCCGCGGGTCCCGGCGCACAGCTGGCGACGATTGACAACGATATCCCCGTTTTGCGCCGCGCCATTTGGCTCGAGACGGATCGGCAATATCGCGTCGCCGCTGAAGCCCTCATCAAGATCCAGACCAGCAAGGAAGTGCAAGTGGAAACCGCCGAGGGCCGGGCGCCGGATTTTTCGCGCGAAGAACCGCACGTTTCGATCGGTCCGCCCGTTTCGCTCCAAGTGGATCGCCGCCCGTGGGAGCAACGCGTACGGGGGTATACGGCTGCGTTCAGTGCTTCGCCGGCCGTACTGAATTCGATCGCCACATTCCGCGCTATCGCCAATAACAGTTACCAGGTGAACAGCGAAGGAGCGCGGCTTGCTTTCGGCCAGGTTCGCTACCGGCTCGAGCTCTACGTGCAGAGCAAGGCTCCCGACGGAATGGACATTGACCGCTTCGGGAACTTCGATTGGGTGAACCCCACGGACGCCCCGAGCGACAAAACGGTGCTCGACCGTGTTCACACGATGATCGAAGAGGTCGTTGCGCTCGACCGGGCGCCGCTCGTCGATCCGTACGCCGGGCCGGCGTTGCTCACGGGCCGCGCCGCCGCCGTTTTCTTCCATGAAGTTTTGGGCCATCGCCTCGAAGGCTTCCGGCAAAAGGACATCAGCGAGGGCCAGACGTTCACGCGCAAGATTGGCGAGCCGATCCTGCCCAATTTCATTTCTGTGAAAGATGACCCCACCGAGTCGGGGCTCGGCTCGGGAGTGTTGCTGGGCTATTACCCCTTCGATGACGAGGGTGTCCCGGCGCAAAACGTCATGCTGGTGGATCACGGAGTGCTGAGGAATTTTCTGATGTCCCGCTCGCCGCTGGTCGGCTTTCCAAACTCGAATGGGCATGGCCGCCGCCAGCTTGGCTACCAGCCGGTTTCCCGCATGGGCAACACGATCGTGATGAGCGACCGCAAGGTAACGAACGCGCAGCTTCGCCAAAAGTTGATTGATCTGATCCGGCAGCAGAACAAGCCCTACGGCCTTCTGATTGACGACATCGCCGGCGGCTTTACTTTCACGGGACGCGGCCAGCCCCAGGCGTTCCAGGTGCTGCCACTCGTCGTTTACAGGGTGTATCCCGACGGCCGGCCCGATGAACTGGTGCGCGGCGTCGACATCGTTGGAACGCCCCTGGTCTCGCTGACCAAGATTGTGGCAACTGGCGACACGACTGAGATCTTCAACGGCTACTGCGGCGCCGAGTCCGGCTCCGTCCCAGTGGCCGCGGCTGCTCCTGCCATCTTGATCTCGGAGATGGAAGTGCAGAAGAAGCAAACCTCCACCGACCGTCCGCCCATCCTGCCTCCTCCGGCGCACGACCCGGAAGCCAAAGGACAGAAGCAGTGAGCCGGGCGCGCACAGCCTGCGGGATGTTCCTCGCATTGCTGATTATCCTTGCCGCGCCACCGGTGCATGCACAGGCGCAACCGGACGACAACGATCAAACACTCCGCGCCATGCGCGATGAGATGGCGCGCTCCCGTTCGCGGCTCGCCATTCAGGGCCTCGATAAGCCCTACTACCTCGAATACCGTTTGCTCGATCTGGACATCCGGAGCGTGACGGCGTCATTCGGCTCTCTCCTTTCGAGCTCGACCGCGCGCAACCGTTTCATGACCGTGGACGTGCGCGTCGGCGACCACCATTTCGATAGCTCGAATTTTGTCAGCGACGAAGGCTTCCGCGGCTTCCTGGGATCGGCTGGCCAGGTGGGGATCGACCGCGACTACAATTCTCTTCGCCAGGATCTGTGGCTCGCTACCGATCAAGCCTACAAGGAAGCGCTCGACCAACTCGCGCGCAAGCGGGCATTTCTGCGCCGCCTCACCAAGCCTCCGGAGATTTCCGATTTTTCGCAAGAGCAGCCGGTGAGGCTCGTAGGGCCGCGCGCGGCGCCAGATTGGACCTCGCGCAATTGGGATGAAGAAGCGCGGAATGCTTCGTCTGTCTTCCGCGGTTTTCCGGCGCTCTACAGCACGCGGCTCAACTACTACATCGTGTACGCGACCTACTACCTGTTGACGAGCGAAGGCACGGAAATTCGCGTCTCTCGCAGCATGGCGTCGATTGAGGCCGGCCTCGATACGCAATCCGACGACGGCATGTCGCTCGACAATTTCTTCTCCCTCTACGCCCAGCGCCCCGCCAGCCTGCCGGACAGCAATGCGGTACGCGGAGCGCTCGGGCGGACCGCGCAGGAACTGATCGCCATGCGGGAAAGCCAAGCCGCGCCAGATTACGTCGGGCCGGTGCTGCTGGATCCGCAGGCGTCCGCATCGCTGATGGCCCAGCTTTTCGGGCCTTCGCTCTCCGGCGCGCGACCGCCGCTTTCGATGCTTCCGATGTTCAACCAGATGATGGATCGCATGGGCGGGCGAAGTGAATGGAGCGGGCGCGTGGGCACGCGTGTGCTGCCGGCGAACGTTTCCCTCGTGGATGATCCGACCGCGAAGGATTTTCACGGCCAGCCGCTCATCGGCGGTTACGAAGTGGACGACGAAGGCGTGCGCGCGCAAAAGGTCGAACTCGTGGTGAACGGCTTTCTGCGCAATCTCCTGATGTCCCGCCGCCCCGGCCAGGATTTCGAGCACTCGAACGGGCACGGGCGCTCGGCATTGCTCTCCGACGCGCAACCGATGAGCAGCAATCTCATTTTCGAGGCCACTGACACTCTAAACGCGCAAGACTTGCGCAAGAAATTTCTGGAGATGTGTAAGGCTGACGGCCACGAGTGGTGCATCGAGGTGAAAAGCATGGATAACCCGGCGTTGTCCTCGCAGCGCCAGGAAGATTTCACGGATGCGATTTCGGGTCTGGCGTCGGGAATTTCCAGCGGCGACCGGATCCCTCTGGTCGTGTATCGAGTCTACGTGTCCGACGGCCACGAAGAATTGGCCCGCGGCGAGCGAATGACCGGCGTGGACCTTCGCCTGTTGCGCAACATCGCCGGAATCGGCGACGATTCGGCCGTCTTCAATTACATGCAGAACGCGGCGCCGGGCTTCGGCGGAACCGCGCTGGGCGCCTTCGGAAGCGCGCAGGCCGGTGTGCCAAGCTCACTGGTTGCGCCGTCGCTCTTGCTCGAGGAAGTGGAAGTGCGTGGTCCGCGCGGCGGCCGGCAACGCCCGCCTCTGGTCCCGCCTCCGCCCCTTCAGTAACCCGGCGCATTCACAGAAATTTTTCGCTGTCGAATGTCCCAACTTGCCGCCGGGCGTTTCCCGCTTGACTTGGTTTACGGCTGCTTCACGACAGCCAATGTGTCTTCGTTCTCATCAATCATGATTTTATCTGGCTTGACCGGAAGGATGAATTGAAATGGGCTCACTTTCCCTTTCACAATCAGCGAGCCCAAGCGCACAGAGCGTCCCTGGAAGCGCATGGAGACCGGCAAGCTATCTTTCCAGCCTTCGGGTACTCCACTTTGGCTGACGGTGCCGCTGACCTGCCATTTGCCGGCATTTTCGCTCATGCTGTACGCGAAATTATATTGGGGAATTCCCGTACCGTAGACGTATTGATTGAAAAACCAGTTCATTTTTTGATTGCCATCGAGATCCATGGAACGAATCATGTATTTTTCGACGATGGCCTTGAAATCCTCAGTAGACGCGGCCTTGTTGTCGTAGGTCTGGCAGAAGTCCTGCATCATGGCCTTGAAGTTCTGTTCCGGATCCTGACTCTGCGAGTCAAAGAGCATCATGCGCAACATGTGCAGGATGAGTCCGCCCTTGTCATACACGACCACGTTGTAGCCTGCCGGGGCGAGGGAGGAGGACAAGCGTTCTCCCATCCAAACAGGCCCGAGCGAATCGTACCTGTGACCATACTGGTTGGCTTCCAGGAGTTCCTGCTTGTCCTGGCGCACTCGCTTGAGATATTCGTTCATGTTCTCTCGGTATTGAACATAAAGATTGCCGGAGAATTGGGCAAACCCTTCGGAAAGCCACTGGTCGTGATAGCTCTTCCAACTGACACGATGGCCCCACCACTGGTGGGAGGTTTCATGCGCCCGGAAAAAGTCGGTCAGGCGATTGTTATCGGGAATCCCAAGGAAGTGCCGCTGGGTGGAGTCAAGAAACGAAAGTGCGGACAGATAGAGGAGCATCGGCCAGCCCTGGCCATAGGAATAGGGAATATTGGTCACGGCCAGGCGTTTGTAGGGATACGGCCCGAAAAATATTTGGTCCACCCGCAACATGTTGGCGATCTCCGTCGTCATGGGCTTGGCCATCGC
>JBGQEW010000040.1:0-18732 GCA_041496565.1 Terriglobia bacterium
CATCGGCCTTGTGCGCATGGAGCGCGCCATCAAGGAAAAGATGAGCGTGTACCAGGAAATGTCCACGGCCATGCCGCACGACCTGGTGAACGCCAAACCGGTGATGGCCGCGATTCGCGAGTTTTTCGGTTCGTCGCAGCTCAGCCAGTTCATGGACCAGACCAACCCGCTCAGCGAAATCACCCACAAGCGGCGCCTCTCGGCCCTTGGGCCGGGCGGTCTCTCGCGCGAGCGCGCCGGATTCGAAGTTCGCGACGTACACCCGACGCACTACGGCCGCATCTGCCCGATTGAAACGCCGGAAGGTCCGAACATCGGCCTGATCAGCTCCCTGAGCTGCTTCGCGCGCATTAACGACTACGGCTTCATCGAGTCACCCTACCGCAAGGTCAAGAGCGGCCGCATCATCGATTACGTGCAGATCGTCAACGCCGGTGACAGCGAATTCAAAGCCGGCGAAATCATCGAGAAGGACAAAGTCGAGGAACTCAACGAAGAGCTCAAGCGGCGCAAGGTCGTTTACGAGCCGTACTGCTTCTATCTCTCCGCTTGGGAAGAAGACAAGTACGTCGTCGCGCAGGCCAACGTATCGCTCGACGAGCGCTTGAAGATCACCACCGAGCTGGTCAACTGCCGCCAGGCCGGGAACTTCGTTCTCAAGAGCCGCGATGAAGTCGACTACGTCGATGTTTCGCCGAAGCAGCTCGTTTCCGTGGCTGCCAGCTTGATTCCGTTCCTCGAAAACGACGACGCCAACCGCGCGCTCATGGGTTCCAACATGCAGCGCCAGGCCGTGCCGCTCATCAAGGGCGAAGCGCCGCTCGTCGGCACTGGCATGGAGCGCGTCACCGCGCGAGATTCCGGCGCGGTCGTGCTTTGCAAGCGCGAAGGCATCGTCGATCAGGTGGACTCCGAGCGCATCATCGTGCGCGTGGAATCCGATCACTCCGGCGTGCTCAGCCGCGAAGTGGGCGCAGACATCTATCAGCTCATCAAGTTCAAGCGTTCGAACCAGAACACTTGCATCAGCCAGAAGCCGCTGGTTCGCGTGGGCGACCGCGTGAAGAAGGGCCAGGTTCTTGCCGACGGTCCCTGCACGGAACGCGGCGAACTTGCGCTCGGCCGCAACGTTCTCGTGGCTTTCCTCCCCTGGCGCGGTTACAACTTCGAGGACGCCATCCTGGTCAGCGAAAAGCTGGTCAAGGACGACTACTACACCTCGATTCACATCGAGGAATACGAAATCGAGGCGCGCGATACGAAGCTCGGCCCCGAGGAAATCACGCGCGACATTCCCAACATCAGCGAGGGTTTTCTACGCAACCTCGACGAGAGCGGAGTCATTCGCATCGGCGCCACCGTGCGGCCGGGAGACATCCTGGTCGGCAAGGTGACTCCGAAGGGCGAGACCACGCTCACGCCCGAGGAAAAGCTGCTGCGCGCCATCTTCGGCGAGAAGGCCGGCGACGTGCGCGACGCCTCGCTTTATTGCCCGCCCGGCATCGAAGGCACGATCGTGGACGTGAAAATCTTCTGCCGCAAGGGTGCGGAGAAGGACGAGCGTCACAAGGCCATCGAAGCCACGCAGGTGGCCAAGCTCGAGAAGAACCTGGCCGACGAAATCCGCATTCTCACGGACGAACGGCTGAAGCGCCTCTCCGACCTGCTCGGCGGACAGAAACTCATGGCCGACCTGCACGATGAGCGCACCAACAAACGGCTGCTGACCAAGGGCGCGGAGCTGACTCGAGAAATCCTCGAAAAAATCTCGACGCGCAACTTGAAGCGGCTGCGGCTCTCCGACAAGGACCCGCTGCTGATCGAGAAGATCGACGAGATCGAGGAGATGACTTCGCGGCAGATTGACGTGCTGCGCAAGATCACCGACGAGCGCATCGGCAAACTGAAGAAGGGCGATGAGCTGCCCCCGGGCGTCATCAAGCTCGTCAAGGCCTACATCGCGATGAAGCGCAAGCTTTCCGTCGGCGACAAGATGGCCGGCCGCCACGGGAACAAGGGCGTCATCGCGCGGATCGTGCCGCAGGAAGACATGCCGTACATGCCGGACGGCACGCCGGTGGAAATTGTGCTCAACCCGCTCGGCGTTCCGTCGCGCATGAACGTGGGCCAGATTCTCGAAACGCATCTTGGCTGGGCCGCGAAGGAACTGGGGAACCAGCTGGCGAAACTGCTTGAGGATGACGCGCGGGCCGAAGTTGCCCGCAAGTGGCTGAAGGAAGCGTTCGGATCGACGCCGGTTTGGAAATCCATCGCCGGGCTGAGCGATGACGAGGTGCTCGAGTTGGCGCGCAGCTTCCGTGAAGGCATCCCGATGGCCACGCCCGTCTTCGATGGCGCCCGCGAAACCGAAATCCGCCACCTGCTCGAGTTTTCAGGCCTGCCGACCACGGGCAAGATCACGCTGCACGATGGCATGACCGGCGACGCGTTCGCCCAGCAGATTACCGTCGGCTTCATTTATATGCTGAAGCTTTCGCACCTGGTGGACGACAAGATCCACGCGCGGTCGATCGGGCCATACTCGCTGATCACGCAGCAGCCGCTGGGCGGCAAGGCGCAATTCGGCGGCCAGCGCTTCGGAGAAATGGAAGTGTGGGCGCTCGAAGCGTATGGCGCCGCGCACATCCTCCAGGAGCTGTTGACGGCGAAGTCGGACGACGTGTACGGCCGAGCCAAGATTTACGAGGCGATTGTGAAAGGCGAGCCCGGAATCGAGCCGGGCGTTCCCGAGTCGTTCAACGTCTTGGTGCGCGAGTTGCAATCGCTGTGCCTCGACGTGGAATTGATGAAACGGCAGAAGCCGCAAGCGGAGAAGGTCGCCGAATAATCGCGGCGTCGGTCCCGGTCTGAAACGGGACGGCCGCAAGAGATTCTTGAAAGGTTTCTTGCCCCGGCTTGCCGGGGAGGAGGTTTGCCCTTGTACCGTTCGAGCCCGTACGATCGTGCAAGTCAGATTGCCGATTTCGATTCCATCCGCATCAGCTTGGCGAGCCCGGAGAAAATCCGCTCCTGGTCGCATGGGGAAGTCACCAAACCGGAGACGATCAATTACCGCACGTTCAAGCCGGAGCGCGATGGCTTGTTCTGCGCCAAGATCTTCGGCCCGGTGACGGACTGGGAGTGTCTCTGTGGCAAGTACAAGCGGATGAAGCACCGCGGCGTCATTTGCGACAAGTGCGGCGTTGAGGTCACTCTCAGCAAGGTTCGCCGCGAGCGCCTCGGCCACATTGAGCTGGCTTCGCCCTGTTCTCACGTCTGGTTCTTCAAGGGCCTGCCCAGCCGCATCGGTTACTTGCTGGACATTTCCATGCGTGATCTCGAGCGCATCCTCTACTTCGAGGCTTTTGTCTGCATCGATCCCGGTGAGACCCCTGGCGTCAAGGAAAAGGAAATTCTGCAGGAGGAAAAGTACCGCGAGCTGCAGAAGGAGTACGCCGGTAAATTCCGCGCCGTCATGGGCGCCGAAGCCATCAAAGAATTGCTGCGGCGCGTGGACGTGGAAAAGCTCTCCGAAGAGCTCCGCGAAAAAATGAAGCTGGACCCCAGCCTGCAGAAGCGGATCAAATTCGCGAAGCGGCTGAAGGTGCTCGAAGCATTCCGGAAGAGCGGCAACAAGCCGGAGTGGATGATTCTGGACGTGATTCCGGTGCTGCCGCCGGAGTTGCGCCCACTCGTGCCGCTTGATGGCGGCCGTTTCGCCACTTCGGACCTGAACGACCTCTACCGCCGCGTCATTAACCGAAATAACCGGCTGAAGAAATTGATGGAGCTGCACGCTCCCGACGTCATCGTGCGCAACGAGAAGCGCATGCTTCAGGAAGCCGTGGACGCCTTGTTCGATAACGGCCGCCGCGGCCGCGTCCTGCGCGGCACGAACAACCGCCCGCTCAAGTCGCTTTCCGACACGCTCAAGGGCAAGCAGGGCCGCTTCCGCCAGAATCTGCTGGGCAAGCGCGTGGACTACTCCGGCCGCTCTGTGATCGTCGTTGGCCCGGAGCTGAAGCTCCACCAGTGCGGCTTGCCGAAGAAGATGGCGCTCGAGCTCTTCAAGCCGTTCATCTACCATCGGCTCGAAGCCGCGGGGCATTGCACCACGATCAAGCAGGCCAAGGAACTGGTCGAATCGCAGGAGCCTACGGTTTGGGACATCCTCGAGGAAGTGATTCGCGAGCATCCGGTGTTGCTGAACCGCGCCCCGACGCTTCACCGCCTGGGCATCCAGGCGTTTGAGCCGACGCTGGTCGAAGGCAAGGCGATCCGGATTCATCCGCTGGTCTGCACCGCGTTCAACGCGGACTTCGACGGCGATCAGATGGCCGTGCACATCCCGCTTTCGCCCGAGGCGCAGGTGGAAGCTTCAGTGCTGATGCTCAGCTCGCACAACATTCTTTCACCCGCGAACGGCATGCCGCTCGCCGTTCCGACGCAGGACATGGTGCTGGGCATCTATTACCTTACGAAGTCCAAGCCCGGAGCCAAGGGGGAGGGCCGCGCCTTCGGATCGCCCGAGGAAGTGCTGCTGGCGCTCGAGGCCGGCGAGGTGGAATTGCTGACGCCGATCCGTCTTCGTTACACCGGCGAGACGATCGACCTGACCACCGCCTACGACGATCAGGACGTGCCGCACACCGAGCCGATCACTCTGAACCGGCAGTTCCTGCACACCACCGTCGGCCGTGTGATCTTCAACGATCAGTTGCCTTCGGAGATGCCGTTCATCAACGGCTTGCTCAAGAAGAAGGGCGTTCAGCAGCTGGTGCAGTATGGCTACCTGCGCTTTGGTCTCGAGCGCACTGTGATCATGCTCGATAAGCTGAAGGATCTCGGCTTCCTTTACGCCACCAAGGCCGGCATTTCGATCGGCATCAGCGACATGGTCATCCCCGGTGATAAGGCCAAGCTGGTGGATAACGCCGAGCGCGAAGTTGTGAAAGTGCAGCAACAATATCTCGACGGCGCGATCACCAACGGCGAGCGCTACAACAAGGTCATCGCCATCTGGAGCGACGTCACCGAGAAAGTTGCCGACGAAATGTTCAAGGCGCTCGAGGAGCAGGACAAGCAGGGCGTCATCAATCCGATTTACGTCATGGCCGATTCCGGCGCGCGCGGATCGAAGCAGCAAATTCGCCAGCTCAGCGGAATGCGCGGCTTGATGGCAAAGCCTTCGGGCGAAGTCATCGAGACGCCCATCACGTCAAATTTCCGCGAAGGCTTGACTGTGTTGCAATATTTCATCTCGACGCACGGCGCGCGCAAGGGCTTGGCGGATACGGCGCTGAAGACGGCCGATTCCGGCTACCTGACGCGCCGGCTGGTGGACGTGGCGCAGGACGTAATCATCACGGAGATTGATTGCGGCACGGCCGACGGCATTTTCGTCGAGCCGATCGTCGAAGCGGGCGTCGAAGTCGAGGCGCTGCGCGACCGCGTCGTGGGCCGCGTTTCGCTCGAGAAGATCAAGGACTATGAAGGCAATGTCATCGTGGACGTGAATCAGGAAATCACCGAAGAGCTCGCCAATGCGATTCAGGCGGCCGGTATCGAGCGGGTGAAAATCCGCTCCGTGCTGACTTGCGAATCGCGTCGCGGCGTTTGCGAACGCTGCTACGGCCGCAACCTCGCCTCCGGGCGCACGGTCGAGCTCGGCGAAGCGGTCGGCGTGATCGCCGCGCAATCCATCGGCGAGCCTGGGACGCAGCTCACGATGCGCACGTTCCACATCGGCGGCACGGCGACGCGCGTGACCGAACAGTCCAAGGTCGAAGCCAAGAACAACGGCTTCGTCAAGTTCATCGAGCTCAAGGTGGTCGAAGGCCGCGGCAAGACGTTGATCTCGATGAACCGGACAGGCTTGATTGCCGTCGTGGACGAAAAGGGCCGCGAGAAGGAGCGCTACCACGTGGTTTACGGCGCGCGCCTGAAGGTCGAAGACGGCCAGCCGGTCACCCTCGGCCAAACCATGGTCGAGTGGGATCCGTACACCTTTTCGATTCTTACCGAGACGGGCGGCACGGTTCAGTTTAAGGACTTGCAGCCGGGCATCACGATCGAAGAGCAGGTGGACGAAGTCACCGGCTTGTCGCAGCTCGTGGTCACGCTGCCGCCGGGCGATGAAAAACACCAGCCGACCGTTCTGGTCCGCGACTCCGCCGGCCGCACCCGGAAGAAATACCTGATGCCTTCGCGCGCTCACCTGATGGTCGTGGACGGCGACGAAGTGCAACCGGGTGACGTGCTCGCGAAGATCCCGCGCGAGACGACGAAGACCAAGGACATCACCGGTGGTCTGCCGCGCGTCGTCGAACTCTTCGAGGCGCGCAAGCCGAAGGACCCCGCAGTCATCAGCGAAATCGACGGCGTGGTGAAGTACGGCGAGATCGCCAAGGGCCAGCGCAAAATCTACGTTGAGAGCGAAGATGGCCGCACGATCAAGGAATACTCCATCTCGCGCGGCGTCCACATCAACGTGCAGGAAGGCGAGCACGTGCACGCCGGCGAGCCGTTGATTGACGGCCCGCTCAACCCGCACGACTTGCTGGCCGTCCTCGGCGAAAAGTACACCCAGGCGTACCTGGTGAATTCGATTCAAGAGGTTTACCGCCTGCAGGGCGTCAACATCAACGACAAGCACATCGAGACCATCGTCCGGCAAATGATGCGCTGGGTGAAGGTGGAAGACGTGGGCGACACTTCCTTCCTGCTCGAGGAGCAGGTGGACAAGTTCCGCTTCCGTGAGGAGAACGACCGCGTGATTCACGAGGGTGCTCGTCCGGCCACCGGCCGGCCGCTGCTGCTCGGCATCACCAAGGCCTCGCTTTCCACCGACTCGTTTATCTCCGCCGCGAGCTTCCAGGAAACCACGCGGGTGCTGACCGAAGCCGCCATCTCTGGCAAGGTGGATTACCTCCGCGGCCTAAAGGAAAACGTGATCATGGGTCGGCTGATACCTGCCGGCACAGGTCTCGAACGGTACCGCAACATCCAGCTCTTGACCGAGCTGCCGAAGGAGGAGCCGGCTCCCGTCGAGCCCGATCTCACTCCCGAAGAAGCTGCGGCCCTTGATTTCTTGCGCAAGGACGCCGACGCGGTCGCCGAGAGCTAAAAAGTCCGTCCGCCTTCGCCACCGGCGGCCCTCACCGACCGTGGCGAAACAAGATCGGCGGCAAGCGATCGCGCTTGCCGCCGATCTTTTGTCTCCGCTTTCCACCGCAATCGTTCTGAAGCCCCACGAAAACCCGACCTGCATTGACACTATGGAAACTTGGCTTCCGACGCCGTTGTTGCTCCCTTCTCTCGCGCCTAAGATTAGTCTAGCCGGCGTCCAGGCTTGCGTCAGGTCACGTGCAAGCGAGGATAGGGTGGAGCCACTCTGATGTCCTCTAGAGAACCCGTCCGCACAAACGCACCTTCGCGGCAGGAGCAGATGGACCGCGAGGAAGGGAAACTGTGGCGGATCAGTCTGCTGTTTCTGGTCTTGATGTCGGTGGGTTTAGCGGGTGCGACCTGGCAGACCTTCCGCACACTTCCGGTCCGTTTCGAAGCCCTGCCGGTAGGAATATGCATTCTGGCAATGATCTTTGGAGTCTACGCTTGGGTGAAGCGGAGCGAGCTCGCCGAGCTGAGGGGTCTGGTCCGCGGCCTTCAGGAAAGCTCTTCGTTGCCGCCCACGGATAGGCAGGTGGAACAGGTTCTTCAGTTAGTCGCGCGGTCGCAGCAAGGCTACCGCGAGTTGATTGACAGTCTCGATCACGTTGTCTTTACCGTTTCCTTGGATGGAGACGTCCAGCTCGTCAATCGGCGATTCACAGAAATCCTGGGGCTGTCGTTTACGGATGTAATCCATCATCCGCTCGAGGAGTTTCTGCTCGAGCCCACCCGCCAGGACGTCGAAGCCGGTCTGCAGCGTTTTCTCGACCGGCGTACCTGGACCGGAGTGATCCGGGTGCGCCTGCGCAAGACGGGCGCGCTCCGATATTTCGATTGTATCTTCCACGCCGTCTCCAAGGAAGGCCGCGTCGACGCCGTCAGCGGCCTCGCCCGCGACATCACCGCGCAGCGCGAATCCGAGGTGCGATTCTCCGAGCTGTTCGAAAGCCTCCAGGAAGGCGTCTATAGCAGCACGCCGGAAGGAAAACTGTTGGACGCAAACCCGGCGATGGTGCGTATTCTTGGCTGTGAAAGCAAAGAAGAACTGCTGGCCATGGACGCGAAGCAGCTTCATATTGATCCTGCCTCTCGTTCCCGCCTGATTACGGAGCTGGAAGAGAGGGGCGCGTTCATCGAGCAAGAAACCACGCTCCGCCGCAAAGATGGCTCTCCGGTTATCTGCATGAACTCCGCTTCCTGCACTCGGGATGCTTCCGGCCGCATCATTCGAATCCAAGGCACTCTCATGGATATAACGGACCGGCTTGAGATGGAGAAGCGGCTTCGCGCGGAGCAGGAATTTGTACGCCGGCTCATCGCCAGTCTTCCTGACGCGATCTTCGTGCTCGACGCCGAGCGCCGGTTCACTTATGTGAGCCATCGAATCGAAGCTCTGACGGGGCTCAAGCCCGAAGAGCTTGTGGGAAAGTCTCCCGGGGACCTGACCATTCCCGAAGATCAGCCGGCCTTAGTGAAGACGTATGACGACCTGGTCTCCGGCCGGCGGACATTTGCCCAACTGGAATATCGCTCCCTGCATACCGATGGGAGTTTGCGAACTCTGCGGGCGGATGCCAGTCCTTTCTTCGACGCGGATGGCAAGATCGCCGGCGTCGTGGCGTCGGCACACGACGTAACCGAGTCCAAGCGGCTCGAGCAGCAGTCCATCCAGCGAGAGAAACTCGCCGCCATGGGGCAGATGATTGCCGGCGTGGCACATGAATTGAATAATCCCCTTACCGCCATTCTAGGCGTCAGCGATCTCTTGCATGACCGGGCGACCGACGACCAGACGCGCCGGCAGACCGAATTGGTTCTTCAGCAAGCTCGCCGCGCGGCGCAGATCGTTCAAGGCCTGCTGGCGTTTTCACGGCCACCCGCCACAAGCCGCTCCCGTATCCATGTTGAAACCCTGGTCCGTCGCGCGCTCGATTTGCATGGACATTCCCTCAACAAGAACCAAATCGCGGTGGATCTCCACGTCGCGCCGAATCTTCCTCCGATCCAAGCGGATGCGAGCCAGCTTCTGCAGGTTTTCTTGAACCTGATCGTCAATGCCGAGCAGGCGATTCACGAGGTGCGCGATCACGGAACGATTCACGTCCGCCTGGACCAAACAGGCGGATTGATCCGGCTCTCCATTCAGGATGATGGGCCGGGGATTCGCCCTGAAATCTTGCCCAAGATTTTCGATCCCTTCTTCACGACAAAACGCCCCGGTGGCGGAACCGGCCTCGGCCTCACCATTTGCATCACCTTGGTGAAGGAGCACGATGGCAGCATCGAAGTCCAGCCTGCTCCAGGTGGCGGCTGCATCTTTCGCGTGATGCTGCCCGCAGCGGTTGAGCCGGTTGCGTCCGAGTCGCAGCGCTCTGCGGCGATGGAGTCCCTCCGCGGTCATTCGGTTCTAGTCGTGGACGACGAAGAGGGAATTCGGGAACTGATCCAGGCGGGACTCTCCGCGCGCGGACTCGCCGTGGAGTGCGTCTCGAGCTCCGAAGAAGCCCTGGCGCGGCTGGCCTCTCAGCCGTATGACGCTCTCTTGTGCGATTACAACCTGCCGGGACTGAGCGGTGTACAACTCTTCGAGCGCCTGCATTCCAGCGCCAAGCTTTCGCCACGGCGGTTTGTCTTCATGACGGGAGAATTGCTTGACTCGCACGTGCAAGAGACATTTACAAGCCGGGGCGCGCACGTGGTCCAAAAGCCGTTTCAGCTCTCGGAGCTGGCCGCGCTGCTTGCGGAAGTCTTCGAGCCGGTTGCCTCCGGAGCCGATTAGCCCCTGCCGAGTGCGCAGTGCCCCTACGCGGCTGTGGACCTCACTTCTTCGGAGCCGCGTCAACTCCCAAGTCCCACAAAAAGAGGTTTACATCCTGCCGATCGAGAATCTCCGCGATCGCGTACTCTCCTGGTTCTAGCAATTGTCCCAAAGTAAATCGGTAAACACCTTTAGCCACCGGCCATGATTGGAGCAGAAGCGTCTTCCGCTTTGATGTTTGCTGGGCGAAATACTGGTCCAGGTATTCGATTTGCCGAGTATTGCGGTAAATCTGTGCTTGGATGAGCTCGATCTTCGGTTCCCGGCCGTCTGCCGTGCGCATGTAGAACTCGGGCTCGCGGTTCGTGATCCGGAATTTGGCGTGTGGTCCGGCCAGGAATACGGTCCGCCGTCCCGGCACAATTGGAATCGGCACCAGCACCTGCTCGAGCACGCGGCCTTTGTTTGTCTTGATGTCCGCTTCGGCCTGCGTAAGCGGGAGGACTGCCTTGCCATCGAGGACGAAAACCCCCTCGCCGGGAGGCAGAAAGAGGCCCGGCGCCACCTCGATGCTTGCATCCACGTCGATCGAGATTACCCGCTTGGCGGCCTCTTCCGCTTTCAACTTCTCGACGACTGCCTGCTCTTGCGTGGTATCCTCGGCCTCGGCTTTGCGCGTGGCGTTCCAGTCCACCAGTGACGAGGGAAGCTCTTCCCATACCGATCGCTCGACGCTGTAGTAGCGCACCCGGTCGCCCTTGATTTCGTAACTCTGCACCAATTGGAAGCTTCCGTCCGTCAAGATCAGCTTTTTTGCCTTTGGCAGGACGGGCACGCTGGAGGATTCGCTCTTTTCCGTCTGCGGGCGAGCAGGTGGATTTTGAGCTGGAAGCGACGAAGTAAACAGCATCGCTGCCATCGCCGCCGATAGCGCAAATACATGTTTTCGCGTCTTGGCCATCGTGATAATTCTCAAGCCTCGAATGGGAGCGGACTCTGCTACTACAACCTGGGAACTAGGATGCCGGTCGCGCGTTACGGGTTTGGCCGCCCAACTGGCAGGCGCCGCTTTCAGGATAGCCCCAGCGCTATGAGACAACAACAGCGTTGGCTGTCCCGATGTGAGGGAATTCTTAACCCCTCTCCGGAGGGTGGATTTGCGCGAGCCGCTTGGCATATTTCCTCTTTTTGAGCCGTTCGGGTGAGCTATGGTAGATTGAACCCCTTTGGTTGGGGTGTATCGGGAGGATTTGATGCGTCGAATTGCGGTGCTCTTCATTGTCTGCCTCCTGGGGGTGCTCGGATTCGCACCACGCGCACTCGGCCAGTCATTTAACATTGTGAAGGTGGCCGATGGCGTTTACGCCGGGATCGGCCAGCACGGCGTGTATTCAAACGGAGCCTTCATCGTAAACCGCGACGACGTCGTAGTGGTGGACACGCATCTCCGTCCGAGTTGGGCGCGCGACTTGATCGCCGAAATCCACAAAGTGACCAACAATCCCGTTCGCTACGTCGTGGACACCCACTGGCATCCCGATCACGTACAAGGCAATCAAGCCTATGTAAGTACCTTCGGCCCGAATGTGGAATATCTGGCGCAACACAACACCCGCGAGGACATGATCAAGAAAGGCATCCCCAGCGTCCAAGAACAACTCACGAAGGACTTGCCGGAAGAAATCGAAAAGCTGGAAAAGGCGCTGGCGGAGGGGAAAGACGCGCAGAATGAGACCCTCACGCCCGATCGCCGCAAGCTCTTCGAGCAAACACTGGCGAATGACCGCAGCTACCTCGAAGAGTTGAAGCAGATCAAGATCACCCTGCCAACGCTGACATTTGAACGCAGCCTCATCCTTCACAAGCCCGGCCGCTCGATTCACATCCTTTATTTCGGGAAGGGTCACACCCGCGGGGACGTGGTCGTCTATTTGCCCGGCGAAAAGGTGGTCATGTGCGGCGACTTGCTGACCAACGGCATCCCCTTCATGCGCGATGCCTATCCGGTCGAGTGGGTGGACACACTGGAGTCCCTGCGAAAGCTCGACTGGGATTTTGCCATTCCGGGCCACGGCGACGTTCAACAGGGCAAAGCGCAGCTCGACAAGCTGATTTCCTATATGAAGGATATGGTCGAAGCCGTCCGTGAGGCCATCGCCAAAGGCGAAACACTTGAGCAGGGGCGGAAAACTATCGACTTGGGCAAGCACGCCGCAGATTTCCCCAACTTCCAGCAGGCAAGCTTCAGCGCCATTGCACGCACTTGGGCTGAGTTAACGGGCAAAATTGAGGACTAGGGCGAGAACGGGGGCAACCGCACCGGGCAAGCCCGATTTCCGCTCAAAAGAAAAGGTCCCGATGGGGAGACTCCATCGGGACCTCATTGGCACTCCCTTGAATCTCAATCTAGTGCTGGCAGCGCGTGTAAAGCACGGTCAAGATCATCAAATCAGAATTGGTGAACATCAGCTTTTCAGCGCCGGCGCCGGCCGCTTCGGCTGCTCGCGCCAGGAATCCCAGGTGCTTGCTGCTGGCAAGTTTCCGGAGATGCTCGAGGCAAATCCCGGTCAGGCGGATGACTTCATCCTCGGTGAAGAGCTTCTGGCTTGATTTGATTCTGACCACGCTCGAGCCTCCATTCATTCTGATGCTCCAAGCATACTAATAGCTGCATGAATCGCGAGCAATCACCCTTCCGTTCTAGTAACAAAAAACTTTTATCCTAGTACGGGCGGTAACCCGCTGAAATGCGAGCCGTTTGGCGAAGTTCACGCACCTCCGGGCTTTCCTCGATTAGTCGTGCAAGGGCGAATTTTGTTGCAATAAATACTTACGGTTGGACGAAATCTACAATTTCTTGCATCTGTCTTGTGTGGCGCGCTTCGTGGAAAGCGATCATGCGAAGGCAATCGTAGAGGTTCAAGCTGCCGAAAAAGGGATGCGGGAAGCGATAATCACTCAACTCACGACTTTGATTCTCCTCGATGAATGCAAGCGTTGTTTGCCGCAGCGCCGCGAACCGCTCCAGCATGGGCTGTTTCTCGCCGACGAGTTTCGGATCGAGCGGAATCGGCGTTTTCACGCGAATTCCGCGCCACTCCGCCAATCGCACCGGCAAATGGAGTTGTTTCCACATGGGCACCTGTACGGCGGGAGCACCGATCATTCTTGTGGCCGTGCCAATCACCTGTGATTCGACCATCGTGAGGTGCGCGATCACTTCACCGGCAGACCAACCTCCCGCACGCGGCTGCTGCCGCCACTGGTTGTCTTGAATGTCAGCAGTGACCGCCAGAAGATTTGCCCGAGTGCGGTTCAGAAACGCAACAATAGTCGCAACATTTTGCACAAGAGTTCTGTCTCAGTGAGTGAAGCCGCCAGCAGCTTCAAAAGCGTTGGCCAGTTGCAGCACGCGAGCCTCGCCAAAGTGCGGCCCGACAACTTGCATTCCCACGGGAAGGCCCTCGGCCGTCCTACCGCACGGTACAGAGATGCCCGGAACCCCCGCAAGTGATCCTGTAACCGTATATATATCAGCAAGATACATCTGGAGCGGGTCTTGCGTTTTCTCGCCCAGGCGAAAGGCGGGTGTCGGCGCCGTGGGAGTGATGATCAAATCTGCGCGCGAAAATGCTTCCTTGAAGTCTCGTGCGATCAACGTGCGCACCTTCTGCGCTCGAAGATAGTACGCGTCGTAGTAGCCGGACGAAAGCGCATACGTGCCGAGCATGATCCGCCTCTTCACCTCGGCTCCGAAGCCGCGCCCGCGCGTCTTCTTGTACATCTCAAGCAGAGTCGTCCCCGGAACACGCAAACCGTAGCGCACGCCGTCGTAACGCGCCAGGTTCGAGCTCGCTTCTGCCGTCGCGATGATGTAATAGGTCGCGATAGCGTAGTCGGTGTGCGGCATGTGAAGCTCTACCGCCTGGCAGCCAAGGCGTTTCAACAGTTCGATTCCCGCTTCCACCTTCCGGCGCACCTCCGGGTCAATGCCTTCGCCGAAATATTCCTTCGGGATGCCGATTCGCAGGCCCTTCACCGGCTTCTCGATTTCCGCCGAATACGCCGGCACCGGCGCTGGAGCGGACGTGGAATCGTTTTCGTCGCGCCCGGCGATCACTTGCATCATGGCCGCCGTGTCTCGAATAGTTGTGGTGAATGGGCCGATGCGATCGAGCGACGAAGCGAACGCGATCAGCCCGTACCGCGAAACGCGTCCGTACGTCCCCATCATCGCCGGGATTCCGCAACAGGCGCCGGGCTGCCGGATCGAGCCGCCCGTGTCGGTGCCAAGCGCCGCCACCGCCAAGCCAGCCGTCACGGCAGCCGCCGATCCGCCGCTCGATCCGCCGGGCACGCGTCCCGGCGCGGCAGGGTTTTGCACCGGACCGTACGCGGAATTTTCGTTCGAGCTGCCCATGGCGAATTCGTCGCAGTTTGTCTTGCCCAGCACGACCGCGCCAGCCCGCTCCAGGCGCTCGACGGCGGTGGCGTCGAAGGGAGGGACGTAAGTTTCGAGGATGCGCGAGCCGCAGGTGGTGCGCACGCCGCGCGTGCTGATGACGTCCTTGATCGCCACGGGCACGCCTGCGAGCGGCGGCAGAGCCTCGCTCCGCGCCCGCAGGGCGTCGATCCGGTCGGCTTGCGCGAAGGCGCGTTCGGGCGAAAGCGCCAGGAAGGCGTTCAGTTCGGGGTTGCGCCGCTCAATTCGGGAGTAAAACTCTGTCGCCAGTTCTCGCGCGGAGACTTTCTTCGCCTCAAGTGCCGCCCGAACGGATCCGATTGTCCAGCCATTCGTGGCGCTCATCGGTCGATGACCTTTGGCACACGAAAGAAAGGCTTACTCGCGTCCGGCGCTCCGGCAAGGACGGCTTCGCCTACACCGCTCGGCCGCGGAGTATCGTCACGCAAGGCAGGATTCGCCTCGGCATCAACTCGCGCCGCTCCGGTCCCTAAGGAGCCGAACAAGACTTGCGCCATCGGCTCGACGCCCGCGACGTCCAGCTCCTTCAGCTTCTCGATGTAGGTCAAGATCGAATCGAGCTGGTTGCGATAGGTGTCCACCTCCGCTTCGGTCAGTTCGAGGTGGGCCAGCTCGGCGACGTACAGCACGTCTTCGCGGCTAATTTTCACTGTCAGCTCAGAACTCCCTGATTTGGCCTGGAGTCAAACTCTTCGAATCGCGTGGGAGTTCACCGCGACGGAAGCCTCTACCGGCGCTTGTCTTGGCTCGCCCGCGTGCGGACAAAAGGCGTGTGCTGGTTGTCCGCTTCTTTGGACAAGCTGCCCGTGGCACGGGCTGCCGTGAAGCGCAATTCCTGGACAAGTCCGCCCCCCCACGCGCGATTGATCTTTTCGCGGAACTCGCTCGACATACATTCGAGCTGGTTCTGCCAATCGGCCCCGCTGGCCCGCACCTCGAGGATGCCGCCGTTTACCCCGATTGGCTTGGTGTGCGCGGCAAGCTGCTCACCGACGATCGCCGCCCAAGCGCCGGCGAGCCAAGCCATGGTTGCCTCCGGCCGCTCGAGCCGCCGCATCGCCGCACCCAGAATGTCCGCTGCTCGTTCCATAAGACTCGAGATTCTAACACATCAATTTCACGCGACTTGACGGAGAGTAAGACAGCCCGCTAGAGGCCGAGTGGGTCCGAGGCGGCGCGCATGGCTTCGATGCAGAACGCAATGTGCTCGTCCAGCGGGATGCCGAGCTCCTCGGCGCCTTTGAGCACGTCCGCGCGATTCACGCCGCGGGCAAATGCCTTGTCCTTCAGCTTCTTCTTCACGGATGCGGTTTCGACCTCCGCAATTTTCTTGCTCGGCTTGACGAGCGCGCAGGCGGTCAGAAAGCCGGCCAACTCGTCGCAAGCGAACAAAGTGTGGTCGAGCGCCGTTTCGCGCGCCACGCCGGAGTAATCCGCGTGCGCGAGGATCGCGTGAATCATTTCCTCCGGGTAGCCGCGCTGGTGCAAGATCTGCGATCCTTCGTAAGGATGTTCCTGCGTGGGATGGTGCTCGGCGTTGGGCCAGCGTTCGTAGTCGAAATCGTGCAGCAATGCGGTGACGCCCCACAAATCTTCATCGGCGCCACCTTTGCGTGCGTAGGCGCGGACGCAGGCCTCGACCGCCAGCGCGTGCTTGCGCAGATTTTCGCTCTGCGTGTATTCGCAGAGCAGCTTCCAGGCATCTTCTCGACTCGGCATCCCTGGTTCCTCCGTTCTTGTGAGGCGGTAGCTTAGCGCAAAACAAATGGGTGATGGCAAAAAGCGTCTTGGTCCCGCCGCGTTGAACAGTCCTCGCTGATGCCTGCGGAACATTTTCTTCCCGATGCTGAATTCTGCCGCGCAAAATATTTTTTCTTGCCAGTCAGAAAACGCTTGACACCCTATGTCGCGAAATGGACAATACCCCGCGCGCCAGTTTCTGCCTTCCCCAGGTGGATTCCTAGTTCCTCCCCTTCGCACGCCGGAATTGTCCATGAGGAGAGCCGGTGGCGGAAAGACATGGCAACCCAACGAATGCTGAGCTCGACCGGGAAGTAGTTCGGTGTCAAGTCTGCGGACTTGTTCAATATAGAACACGCACGGATAACTGCCGCCGTTGTCTGCGGCTGTTGCCGCCGAAGGTGACGTTTGTTATTCCGACGCCTTCGCCGCAAGACTTGCCGGGCGACGACCGGCAACTGTTCGAAAACTGGCCCAACCGGGAAACGGTGGAGAATATCGGCCAGCGGATCCGGCAGTTGCGCGAATCCCGCGGCATGACGCAGAGCCAGCTACAGGCTCGTTCGCGCGTCTCCCGCTCGTACCTTTCGCGCATCGAAAGTGGCCAGATGACGCCCAGCCTCGGCACGCTCGAGAAGATTGCCGAAGCGCTTGGCGTTGGATTGAACCGGTTCTTCGTGCCGGAATCAAATGGCGAGACGGTGCTGGAGGATCCGTTCATCCAGGGGCTACGGCCATTCCTGCGACAGCTCGACTGGAACCAGTGGCAGTCTATATTGAAGCGGCTGCAGGCGATCAGCGATCATGTCAGCAGCAACGGCAACCTGCGGTCTTCGGCGCCGCCGGCGAGAGTGCCGCCCATTGCGCGGCGCCACACCAACCCTTCTGCCGTAGCGCATCGCTAAGGCTTTGGGCTCAAGCTAGGGATTGTGCGACCCGGGCGCCTCGACAGGTAGGGGCGGGCGGGTCGCACCGTATGGTCATCTCGAATTTGGCAGCAAGGGCGCACAGGCCTACTGTGCTTCTTGCTTGCCCATCCGCGCCAATCCAATTTCCACCCCGCCAGGTTTCCGCTTGAGCGCAACCATGCGGAGGGCATCCCCGCCGTCGTCGATGTAGGCGACGTCCGCGTTGCCAGCGTCCATGCTCTCGATCCGGTGCGTCACGTGGGCCGGCGCCTCGCGCTGGAACTCGGCGCCGAGCTGCTCTTGATACCAGGCCGAAACCTTCTCCAGCGAATCGGGTGTGAAGTACTTGACGGCGGTTACGCTCACCCTTGCCCCATCCGTGGAGGGAAATTCAATGCTCGCGCCGCCCGTGTTGATCGTGGTGGCACCGGGATACACGGGCAAGCCCGTATGCTGCTTCGAACCTTTTTCCACCTGAATGTTGCCAACCGGCGTGGAAATCTCCACGTTCTTTGAGGATTCCGTCACGCGGGCGCGGCGGACGATGTAAGAAGCGATTGACAGCCCGGTGAAAACAAGCGCAACGATTGCAACCCCCAGAACCCCGAGCACCCACCACACATCGTTGCTTCGCTTCGGTGGAGTTGGAACAGGCGCAGTGGACATGATTCACCCCAGTCTTCGCTTTTCTATGAATACGATCTAGGGGCTCCAAATGTTTCTATCTCGCTGTTGGGGAAGGGCTCGGGAGCCTGTTGGGGAGACAGCCTAAACACCGCGCAACGGTCCTGCGGCTGCTTCCCTATGCGAAGCGCACTTTCACGTCTGGCCGATTATGCAGGTGCACCGCATCAATGAACCGCACTTTGCGTTCCTCGTGCGTCAGGACCATCGAATGAGTGCGGATGCCTTCGCCGAAGAAGCGTACGCCGCGGATCAGGTTGCCTTCAGTTACGCCGGTGCAGGCGAAGATGATTTTCTTGCCGGGTGCCAGGTCTTCCGTGCCGTAGATTCGCTTCGGGTCCTTGATTCCCATTTGCTGCACACGCTCCAGGTGTTCCGGCTTCGAGATCACAAGGCGCGCAAGGATCTGGCCGTTCAGGCAGCGCAACGCCGCGGCGGTCAGCACGCCTTCCGGCGCGCCGCCCGTTCCCATCACGGCGTGGACGCCGGAGCCCAGCACGGCCGCCGAGATACCCGCCGACAGGTCTCCATCACCGATCAAGCGGATGCGCGCGCCGGTGGCGCGAATGTCAGCGATCAGCTTTTCGTGGCGCGGCCGGTCGAGCACAATCACCACCAGGTCTTCCACCAGCCGGTCTAGCCTTCGCGCGATGGATTTCAGGTTATCCTTCACCGGCGCGTCGAGCTCGACTGCGCCCTTGCACGATGGCCCCACAATAATTTTTTCCATATATAGATCAGGCGCGTGGAGCAGGCCGCCCTTCTCGCTTGCGGCCAGCACTGTGATGGCATTCGGCTCGCCGGTCGCGCAGAGATTCGTGCCCTCGAGCGGGTCCACGGCGATGTCGACGGCGGGATACGTGTGATCCTTGTCCCGGGCCGCTGCCCCCACTTTTTCGCCGATGAAGAGCATGGGGGCTTCATCGCGTTCGCCTTCGCCGATTACGATCGTTCCGTCCATGCCAACGGTGTCCATCTCCGCCCGCATC
>JBGQEW010000041.1:0-17952 GCA_041496565.1 Terriglobia bacterium
CCTGCAGATGTTCCGCGCGGGGCGAGTGCTTCCCGATCCGCGGACGCTGCGCGTGGCCACGAGCGGTTCGCCGATGGTCACGGTGTACGAGGCGGGATTCCGCGAGATGGAAGCGCAGCTTTCCGGAGGGAATCCGCACGGCGGCAAGCTGAAAAATCCGCACGCGATCCAGGTGGAGATGCAACTGGCGTCCGCCGAAGAAGTGCGCCGGACGGAGAAGTGGATGCCGTTTCTGGCGACCTGCGGCTCGGTGACACCCTTCATCGGATTGTTCGGCACGGTGTGGGGCGTGATGGACGCGTTCGCGGGATTGGGCGACGCGGGCTCGGCGACGCTGCGGGCAGTGGCGCCGGGCATCGCCGAAGCGCTGATCACCACGGCTGCGGGGCTTTTTACGGCCGTTCCCGCCGTGATCGCCTACAACCATTATCTGAACGACATCCGCGGCCTGGCCCTGCGGCTCGACAACTTCGCCATGGAATTCGTCACGAAGCTCGAGACGATGTACAGCTAACAAGGATCCTTTGTGCCCCAGGTGACTCGACACACCGCTACGTCGCTTTCCGAGATCAACATCGTCCCGTTCGTGGACGTGATGCTGGTGCTGCTGGTGATTTTCATGATTACGGCGCCGATCCTGCAATCGGGGATCGAAGTGGACCTGCCGAAAACGAAGACCGTGAAGGAAATCAACGAAGTGCGCCTGGTGATCACTATGGACCGGGCGCAGCGCCTCTACCTGAACGATCAGCCGGTGAACATCCACCAGCTTGGCGACGAGGTACGAGCGAAATCGAGGGATCCGCAGCACCAAGCCGTGTTCGTGCGTTGCGACGAAACGGTGCCTTTCGGCAGCTTCACGACGGTGGTGGATACGCTGCGGCAGGCCGGCATCAAGAATGTGAATGTGGTCACCCAACCGCTGAGCGAACGACCCGGGACGCAGTGATATGGCTTACGCACCTGCCTACGATTCGACCAGCAGCCTGAAGGGCCCCTTCGGCTTTTCGATTACATTTCACATCCTGCTGTTCAGTTCCCTGCTGGTTTCGAGCCTCTTTTCGCATCGGGGAGACTCCTGGGGCGGTACGGGGGGCGGAGCGGTGACGGTCGGCCTGGTCGGGAGCGTGCCGGGAATCTCGCTGCCGCGGCCGGACACGGTGACGACAAACCGCGTGGTGGACGACACCAAAGGGCTCTACAAAGCGGAACCGCAGCCGAAGGTGACGCCGCCGACGGACGCCACGCCGATTCCGAAATTCGAGAAGAACAAGCCGCCGAAATACATCACGCGGCCATCAAAGGTGCTTGAGAATCCCGCGCCGCCGCCGGAGAATGCGGTGCCCTACGGCGGTGGTGGAACGCCTTCGATCCCGTACACATCCTTCGCGATGGGTGCGGGCACCGCGGCGGGGATCGGGATCAGCGGGCCGGGCGCCGGGAACTTCGGCGCGCAATTTCCCTGGTACGTCGAGGCGGTGCAGCGGCGGATCAGCGGCAACTGGCTGCAATCCACGGTAGACCCGAGCGTGCAATTCGCGCCGCGTGTGGATGTCACGTTTCAGATTCTGCGAGACGGGTCGGTGGCGAACATTCAGCTCTTGCAATCGAGCGGGAACGCGTCCGTGAACAATTCGGCGGTGAGGGCCATCCACGATTCCAGCCCGCTCGAGCGGCTGCCGAATGAATACCGCGGGTCGTTCGTGAGCGTGGAGTTCTGGTTTGATTTCCGGCGCCGGTAGGAAGCGCGCCCCAATCGAAAGGAATCCGAAGGCGACGGAATGATGAGCAAACGACTGGCGGTCATGTTTTTTGCGTCGTGCGCGGTGCTGATGGCAGCGAAGCCCGCAACGGCACAGGATTGGTTCAAGACGGGCACGGGGCTGGGCGTGGAGAAGGCGCGGGTTGCGGTTCCGGAGTTTGCCGCGCGCAAGCAAGCCGCGCAGCCGCTCGAAAAAATATTCCACGACGTCTTGTGGAACGACCTCGACTATTCGGGGATTCTGGAGCTGGTGAGCCCGAGCCTGTATCCGCTGCAAGTGCCGAGCGTTCCCGCGGAGCTCAAGCCGGGCGATTGGAGCCAGGCGCCCGCATCGGCCTACATGATCGCGTTCGGAAACCTGACGGCGGAGGGAAACGACCTGACGGTGGAAGGCAATCTGTTCGACGTGCGCAATCCGACGGCGCCCGCGGCGCTCCAGAAGCGCTATCGAGCGCCGGCGACGGAAGCGGACGCGCGGCGACTGGCCCATCAATTCGCGGATGAAATCGTGGCGCGGCTGACGGGCGGCGTGCCGGGAATCGCGAGCACGGAAATCGCTTATGTGAGCACGCGGAGCGGCAACAAGGAAATCTGGGTGATGGACTACGACGGAGCGAACCAACGGCAGGGGTCGCATTTGCGGACGATTTCGCTGACGCCCCGGTGGTCACCGGACGCGACGCGAATCGCCTTCACGTGCTACGTTCCCTACCGCGGCCTGACGACGGCGCAGATTTGCATCCTGTCGATGCTCACCGGAGGGATGATCACCTTCCCCCGCTTGCACGGCACGAATTCCTCGCCGGCGTGGTCGCCGGATGGATCGAAGCTGGCGTTCATGTCGAGCTCGCTGGGCGACCCGGAGATTTTCGTGAGCGACGCGAACGGCGGCCATTTGAAGCGGCTGACGTATTCCGCGGGCGTGGATACTTCCGCGGCGTGGAATCCGAAGACAGGCGCACAAATTGCATTCGTGAGCGATCGCGGCGGTACGCCGCAGGTTTACGTCATGAATTCGGACGGGTCGAACGCCGAGAAGGTCAACGTGCCGGACATGGGATACGTGATCGACCCGGCGTGGTCACCCAACGGCCAATTGCTGGCTTTCAGTTGGCGGCGGCCGAGCGGAAATTACGACATGTATGTGATGGACCTTGCCAGCCAGCAATTGGTGGAATTGACGAAGGACGCGGCGAGAAACGAGCGTCCGAGCTGGGCGCCCGACGGGCGGCACATCGTTTTCGAATCCACGCGCACGGGAACGCGCCAGATTTGGTCGATGTTGGCCGACGGGAGCAATGCGAGGCAGTTGACCACGGAGGGGCAAACCGAGTCGCCCAACTGGTCGCCTCGCTAGACCCGCGGCAACCTATCCCCGGGCGCAGTCGTCGTAGTGTTCTTCCTACTTTTTAGTGTTACGATGCACATTCTCTCTCCGTTCTGGCAGACTCGCGCAGAGGGGAGCGCCGAAGGAGGCATTCAAATGCAGAGCCGGTTGGTTCGAAACATTGCCCTGTTGTGCAGTTTATTTACGCTGATCTTTTTTGCGGGGGCCTGCGCCAAGAAGCCGGCGCCCGCGCCGCCGCCACCAGTCCCCGCGCCCGCTCCAGCACCAGCGCGGCCGACGGTAACGCTCAACGCATCCTCGACGTTCGTCAAGTCGGGAGAAGCGGTGAGTCTGAACTGGTCGTCCACGAACGCGACGGAATTGAATTTGTCGCCGGGGGTAGGGAGTGTGGCGCCGGAAGGTTCGACGAAGGTGACCTTAACCGCGTCTACGACGTACACGATCACTGCCACGGGTCCCGGCGGCACGACTGACGCCAGCGTGCGCATCACGGCCTCCGCGCCGGCGCCCCCGCCGCCACCGGAAGCACCGGCACCGACGATCGACGAACTGTTCCGGACGCACGTGTTCGACGCGTTCTTCGATTACGACAAGTCCGACCTCCGACTCGACGGACGCGACGCCCTTTCGAAGACGGCGGAATTCCTGCGTTCGTATGCACAGGTAAAGGTCATCATCGAGGGACACTGCGACGAGCGCGGATCCACGGAATACAACCTGGGACTCGGCGAGCGCCGCGCGCAAGCCGCCAAGAACTTCCTGGTCTCGCTCGGCGTTTCCGCCGACCGGATCGAAACCGTGAGCTACGGCAAGGAGCGGCCGTTCTGCACCGAGCATGATGAAAATTGCTGGCAGCAGAACCGGCGGGCCCACTTTGTAAAGGCTCAGTAGTCGAAACCAACCGAGTCGAGACGCCACGACCCGAGCCGGCCCGGGCCGTGGCGTCCATCAACCTGCAAGGAGGGAGATCGTGCGCACGAGATGGATTGTGTATATCTTGGCAGCAGTCATTGCCGGTGCTTTGGGCGGGACGTTGCTGGCGCCGCAGCCCGCCGACGCCGTCTCAAAGGAAATCATTCAGTTGCAGCAGCAGGTGTCGCAGCTCCTGCAGGGACAACAGGATTTGCGGAGCGCCATTGACCGGGACAACGGGGCCATCAAGACGCTGATCCAGCAATCGCTCGATTCGTCGAACCAGTTGAACAAAGCCATGGGCTCGCTGCAGCAGACGGTGCAGAGCGTTCAGGCGAACTCGGGCTCGCGGATCGACACGCTGGCGAATCAGGTGCAGGGCGTGTCCGACAATTTGCAGGACATCCAAGCGCGCTTCGGAAAACTTTCGCAACAATTGACCGACATGCAGGGCGTGCTGCAAAGCCTGGATGCGAAGATTTCGAGCGCCGTGCCCACGCCGGGCGGCACCGTCGCTCCGACGTCAACCTCGCCGGGGATCAATCAGCCGGTCGCGAGCGGGCCGCCCATCTCGTCCGAACTGCTCTACGCCAACGCGCTGCGCGATTTTACCGGCGGGAAATACGACCTGGCGCGGCAAGAGTTCGGCGATTACCTGAAGAATTTTTCGGCGAGCGATCTGGCGTCGAATGCGCAGTTCTATCTCGGCGAGATTGATTACATTCAGGGGAATTTCCAGGACGCGATCGGCTCGTATGACAAGGTGATGGTCAACTACCCGAAAAGTTACAAGCTGGCGGCGGCGCGACTGAAGAAGGCGCAGGCGGAACTAGAGCTGGGAGAGAAAGCCAGCGCCACGCGGGATTTCAGGGAAGTCGTGCGGCGCTTTCCCGGCACGGACGAAGCCCGGCGCGCGCAAGCAAAGCTGAAGGAACTGGGCGCAACGTCCACGAAGCCATCTCCGCGCTAGCCGCAAACTTCAGGCTCCCTCCAATTGGCAAGCCGAGGCGGCAAGGCTTCGGGTATACTCCCGTGAGCCACAGGGTTACCCTGACGGCGGGCGAGGGCGGCAATGTCAGTCAACAAAGTGATTCTGGTGGGCCGGCTGGGCCGCGATCCCGAAACCCGCTACACAACCAGCGGCCAGGCCGTTTGCAATTTCACGCTTGCCACGGACGAATCCTTCAAGGACCGGAGCGGCGCACGGCAGAAACGCACCGAATGGCACCGGATCGTGATGTGGAGCAAGCTCGCCGAGATTGGCCAGCAGTACCTGAAGAAAGGGATGCTAGTGTACATAGAAGGCCGAATCCAAACGCGCCAGTGGGACGATAAGACCACTGGCAACAAGCGCACCTCGACCGAGATCGTGACCAACGTGATGCGCATGCTGACGTCGCGCAGCGAATCGGCCGGCGGAGGACCGCCGGTGGATCACACCGACGCAGAGCCACCGGCGCCGGATGAACACGCCGCTCCCGGGCCGGAAATTTCAGACGAAGACATTCCGTTCTGAATCCGGGCCGGCCGAGCCGGCCCCTTCCGGCAAACCTACGCAACGAGATCTCTCCGAACGGGTAGCAATCCAAGGGAAACAACGAATCAAGCGCTCAGAATCCATCCAGTGGGGAGAAGTGTTGGCGGGGAGGCAGGTTGGGAGCGAGAACCCGGCCAAGCCAGCAAATCCGCCCGCCAATCCGCGTTGCGACTCAAGCACAGCTATGGCGGACTAAGATTGACTCAGAGGGGCGGCTGCCGCACTGTCGTTCGTAAAGATAAAATCAACATTAGAAGTTCGGAATCAAAGAGCTCAGGCGAGGAGGGGACCGATGGCTCTGGGGTCGAGCCAAGACTTGGGCGAGTCTGGTGAAACGGCGAGCAGCCGGCGGGGCAACCTCGCCGCGCGGTTTTTCTCGACGTTTCGCATGGGGTCCACTGCAGGCCGAACCGGGTTGCGGCCGCTGTTCTGGGTGAGCTTCGCCGCTCTATTCATCGAGATCATGCTGGTGCGCTGGATCGGGACGGAGGTTCGCGTCTTCGCGTACTTCCAAAACCTGGCGCTGATCGCGTGCTTTTTGGGATTTGGCCTCGGCTGCTACCGCGCTGCGGGACGCAAAATCCTTCCGTTCGATTACTTCGCCATCGGTTTGCTCGTGCTGGTAGTCTATGCGCCGATTCGCGGCTGGAATGCGATGCTCGAGTCCATGACCGCCGCGCTCTCGTTTTTTTCGGACGCGGCCATATGGAATGCGCAAGTGAATCCGAATCCCGGTGTTGTGTTCAGGCTTTTCGGAACCGCTGTGCTGTTGACGACCGCTCTGCTGATCCTGCTGATCGCGATCATGATTCCGCTGGGGCAGTGGGTCGGCGCCGGTCTGGACGCTGCCACCGACTCGGTGAGGGCGTATTCGGTCAACCTGCTCGGCAGCGTGGCGGGAATCTGGCTGTTCGCCGGGCTGTCGTTCCTGCGATTTTCGCCCGCGTACTGGTTTGGCTTGGCCTTGGTAATCACTTTGATGGCGTATCCGGGCGGGGCCAAACTTAGAAAAGCAGGGATAGCCGTGTTCGCGGGAAGCCTCGTGCTGCTCGTGTTCGCCAATACCCGCGACGCCGGCACGTTCTGGTCGCCCTACCAAAAAATCGAACTGACGGACAAGGGCGAACAGCAGTACGAAATCCGCGTGAACAATGTGGGGTACATGACGATAGCCAATTTTACGCCGGAATATCTGGCGCGGCATCCGGAGCTGGCGTGCTGTTTTCGCGAACGAAGCTCTTACGATATGCCGTTCCGTTTTGCGGCGGCGAGAGAGCGCGTGCTGATCATAGGTTCCGGGGCCGGGAACGACGCGGCCGCGGCCTTACGCAACGGGGCAGGCCATGTGGACGCGGTGGAGATCGATCCTGTGATCTTGTCGCTCGGCGAACGGCTGCACCCGGAGCAACCCTACGAATCGCCCCGTGTGCGCAAGGTGGTGCAGGATGCGCGAGCGTTCCTGCGCCGCGAGCAGGAACAGTACGACGTCATCGTATTCGGACTGCTCGATTCGCATACGCAGTTCTCGAGCTTGAGCAACATGCGGATCGACAACTACGTTTATACGGCGGAATCCTTCCGCGAGGCGCGGCGTCTGCTGAAGCCGAACGGAATCCTGGTGGTGAAATTCGAGGTGCGGGAGCCCTGGACTTGGCTCGGGCAACGATTCTACGGAATGCTCAGCCAGATCTTCGGGCGGGCGCCCGTGACGCTCTATGCTCCGCAGTACGGCGCACTGCTGCCCGCGACGGTCTTCGTTACCTCGGATGACCCGGCACTCTGGACGCGGGCAGCGCAGCCGGAACTCGCCGAGTTGATCCGAAGCATCCCGCCAAAATTTCCGTTGACGACGGCTGGAGCGCCGCCCGCGGCAACGGACGACTGGCCTTATGTGTATCACCAGTTAAAGACGATTCCCAAAGCCTATCTGACCGTCTCGGCGATCCTGCTGCTGATCGCACTGCTACTGGTGCGCGGGAACCTCGAGGCGCGAAGCTTTTCGACATGGCACTTTTTTTTCCTGGGCGGCGGATTCCTGCTTCTCGAGACGCAGATGATCAGCCGACTAGCTCTCTATTTCGGATCCACGTGGCTGGTGAATTGCGTGGCGCTGACGGCGAT
Organism: Terriglobia bacterium; assembly: GCA_041496565.1. Taxonomy (GTDB): domain Bacteria; phylum Acidobacteriota; class Terriglobia; order Acidiferrales; family UBA7541; genus JBGPTK01. The sequence continues at coordinate 7,681 of JBGQEW010000041.1, forward strand.
CCTGCTGGTCCTGGTGGGAGCGAATCTGTTCGTCTCGAAAAGACCTCCACCCAGAGAGGGACCTTTTTATGCGCTGCTCGTCGCGGGGCTGCTTGCGAACTACTTCTTTCCCTGGCAAAGATTGCCCTATGGCACGAGGGCGGTCGGCATACTCCTGAGCGTCGCGTATGCTTTGCCGGTGTTTTGCGCCGGAGTCATTTTTGCGGAATCATTTCGCCGCTGCGACCGGAAATCGAATGCGTTTGGCGGCAATATCGTGGGGGCGGTGGCGGGCGGCCTGACGCAAAACTTCTCGTTCATTATCGGCATGAACGCCCTGTTATTGCTCGCAGTGGTTTTCTACGCGACCGCTTGCATGTTTGGCTGGCTTGAGACGTCCCGCGTGGCGGCCGCGGAAGTCTCCACGGGGCGAGCAGCAACGGTCCAGTAGCTCTCTCTGCAGCCTACTTTATTGCTCCAGGGCGGGCTCTTCTTCTTCGTCGGCAATCGCCCTCAAAGTGGGCAAGACTTCGGCGGCAATCATGCGCCCGGTCACGGGGAAATCGCGGCGCATCTTGCCGTCGCGGAATTCGAGCACACGCTTGGTGTAATGAGCGATTTCCGCCTCGTGGGTGACCAGGACGACCGTCAATCCCTGCTCTTCGTTGAGGCGCTGCAGGATGTCCATGATCTCGACGCTGGTGCGGCTGTCGAGGTTTCCGGTGGGCTCATCGGCGAGCAGGATCGCAGGACCGTTCACCAAGGCGCGCGCGATGGCCACGCGCTGCTGCTGGCCGCCGGAAAGCTGCGATGGAAAATGGCTGGCGCGGTCGGCAAGACCGACGCGCTCGAGCGCACTCTGGGCGCGCTTCGAACGCTCCTGGGGAGTGATGCCGGCATAGATGGTGGGCAGCTCGACATTTTCGAGCGCCGAAGTGCGCGGCAGTAAATTGAACTGCTGAAACACGAAGCCGATCTTGTGGTTGCGAATGCGCGCGAGCTCGACGTTATTGAGTGAGGAAACGTCGGTGCCGTCGAGGATGTAACGGCCGCGGGTAGGCCGGTCGAGACAGCCGAGGATGTTCATCAGAGTGGATTTGCCGGAGCCGGAGGCGCCCATGACGGCAACGAATTCGCCGGAGCGGATGTCGAGGGAAACGCCGCGCAGCGCCGGCACCTGCACTTCCCCGAGGTCGTACACCTTGTGCACGTTCTCGAGATGAATGGTTACGGCGTGTTCTTGCGGCTGCGTCGAAGCATCGGTCATGACGTTTGGAATGGTCCTATCCATGGGGTTGAGACGAATCGCCAGCCGCAGGCCGAGCACTGGGGCTTTCGCCGAGCCAACGCTGAGGCTGGAACGCTAGTGATGATCGCGCTCCCTTTTCTTGCGCTCCTCGTCCACCCGGCGAATAAATTCCTCAAACTTGGGCAATTGCTCCGGGGTGAGGAGGGCGCGGATGCGGCCTCTGGCATCGGCGCGCGCCTGCTCGAACTGCGGCTGCATCTGTGCCGAGATGGCCTGGTATTTCGCGCGAGTATCGTCAATGATGGCCAAAACTTGCTTCTGTTGGTCCGGTGTCAGACCAACCTGATCGGTCATGTCCTGAACAATTTTAGTAGGAGTGTGGTGCCCGGAGTGAGCGCGCGAAGCGTGGTGGTGCGCCCACATATGAACCGCGATTCCCCCCAGGGCGATGCCCAGGAGGAAAACGACGACAACTAGCGTGACCGCTCTCTTTTCCGGCTGTTTACCTTCCATTGTTTCTCTCCGCAATCGTCAGCAGCACGTCGTCGCGACTGGCCGGCTGCTGTGCAGGCTCGGGGAATATTTCCCGGACTTCGCTCTGCTGCGTGGAGCTGACCTCCGTCTGCTGAGTGACCGGTCCGAGGATGTCATAGCCGACCAGCAAAGCCACCACCAGCGCGGCGGAAAAGGAGAACCGCCAGGCCAGGGATTCAAGGGGACGCCAGAAGCTGCCGGCGGCCGCACGACGCTCTTCCTCGGCGCGAATCGCGGCCATCACGCGAGTGGTAAAAACGCGGCCGGGATCGGGAGTGGCCTCGTGGCCGAGGTGAAGCAACTGCGCTCCGGCGCGAGCGTCTGCCAAAGATTCGCGGCAAGCTCCGCAGGAGGCCAAGTGCGCCGTCAGTCGTGATTCGACGCCCGGATCGAGCTCGCCGTTCAATAAATCTTCGAGGAGGGTTTCATACTCCCCACAAGCACCACGCAAATCGTCTGCTTTGGTCATCTCTATTAAGCCTTTTTTTCTCCAGCGACCGCACGGCCCGCGATCGTGCGAGCGTCCTCGTTCAATAGGCGACGGCTGAATTTCACCAGCCGCGCGCGTGCCCGGAACAACCGAACCTTTACGGTGTTCACATTCAATCCCAGAATCTCGCCAACCTCTTCCACGGAAAATCCTTCCACTTCCTTCAAGACCAGCATGTGCCGATCTTCTTCATTCAACTGCGAGAGCAAGCGCTCGACCTGCTGGCGCATTTCCGCGCGCTCGCTCGAATCCGCCGGGGCCTTGCCGGCGACGACGAAAGAATCCATCTGCCGGGCCTGATCCTCGCTCAAATCCGCCTCGTACATCAGCGGGCGGACTCGCTTTTTTCTCAAGTAATCCCAGCATTCGTTCACCGTGATCTTGTATAGCCAGGTGGAAAACGCCGAGCGCTGATCAAAGCGCTTGAGCGAGAAATAGGCCTTCATGAAAACTTGCTGCGCGACATCTTCGACGTCCTCCCGGCGCCGGAGGATGCCGCCAATCACGGCGCAGACGCGCTGCTGATTGCGGCGGACTAATTCCTCAAAGGCAGCCGGATCGCCGCGTTGCGCGCGGCGAACCAGGGCACGATCCTCGGACGGGTTGGGCCGTCCGCCTGGAGGAAGACCGCCCGGCCTGCCGCTTGCCTCGACTTTTGGGACGTCGCCCATCGGGTTTTGGTTACACCTGATTCTTCGAGTGTGCCATCAAATTCCGCTTGCAGACAACATTAGCCCATGTAACAATGCGCCCATGATAATTGGAGACCGGTTGCGCGCACTGCGCGAAGTGAAAAAACTGTCCCAGGGCGACATCGAGAAGCGTACCGGCTTGCTGCGTTGCTATATCTCCCGCGTGGAGAATGGCCACACAGTGCCGGCGATCGAGACCCTGGAAAAATTGGCCCGGGCGATGGAAGTGCCCCTCTACCAGCTTTTCTATGACGGCGAGGAGCCACCCGAATTGCCCAACCTCCCCAAGCGAAAGACGTCGGATGACATCGCCTGGGGCAGCCGAGGCAAAGAAGCCCGCTTCCTGGGCCGGTTTCGCAGGCTGCTCGGTCGGATTGAAGAACCCGATCGGCGTCTGCTGCTCTACATGGCCCAGAAGCTAGCGAACCGCTAGTCTCAGCCGTTGGGCGCGATAGGCTTGGTGTCTCCGCTCACTCCCATTCAATCGTACTGGGAGGTTTCGAACTAATATCGTAAACGACCCGGTTGACTCCCGGCACTTCGTTCACGATGCGCGCGGACATTCTCTCGAGAACTTCCACAGGCAGACGGCTCCAGTCGGCCGTCATTGCATCCTGCGAATCCACAACCCGCACCGCGACCGTGTAGCCGTAAGTGCGTTCATCGCCCATCACCCCGACGCTGCGAACCGGGAGGAGCACGGCGAACGCTTGCCAAACTTTTTCGTAGAGGTCGGCGCGGCGAATCTCCTCGACCACGATGGCATCGGCGGCGCGCAGCGTTTCGAGCCGCCCGGCGGAGACTTCCCCGAGTAAACGGACGGCGAGACCGGGCCCAGGAAACGGATGCTTGGTCAAGATTTCTTCGGGCAGGCCCAGCTCCCTGCCCACCTGGCGAACTTCGTCCTTGAAGAGATCGCGCAGCGGTTCAATCAATTCAAATGGCAAATCAGCAGGCAAGCCGCCGACGTTGTGGTGCGTCTTGATTGTCGCCGAGGGTCCTTTGACGGAGACGGATTCGATCACGTCAGGGTAGAGCGTGCCCTGCACCAAGAATTTGACAGGGGCCTTGACGCCGGTTGCGGCGCCGCTTGCGCCGGCGATTTTGCGCGCTTCTTCGTCGAAGACGGCGATGAACTCCGCCCCAATTCGCTTCCGCTTCTCTTCGGGATCCATTACGCCTGTTAGACGATCGAGGAAGCGTTTCGACGCGTCCACTCCGGTGACGTTGAGCTTGAGGCGGTCGCGCAGCAGGGTGAGGGTGTCGCGGAACTCGTTCTTGCGGAGCAGCCCCGTGTCCACGAAAACATTGACGAGCCGCTCGCCGATCGCGCGGTGCACCAGCACCGCTGCGACGCAGGAATCCACGCCGCCGCTGAGCGCGCAGAGCACTCCGGAAGTGCCGACGCGCGTGCGGATGCCTTCGACTGTCTCGGAAATAAACGAGGAGCGGCTCCAATTCGGGCGAGCGCCGCAGATCGCGAACACGAAATTGCGAAGAATCTGATTGCCCCCGTCGGTATGCTGCACTTCGGGATGAAATTCGACGGCATAAAACTTGTGTCCCGCGTCCTCGACCGCCGCAATCGCGTTCTGGGTGCGGGCGGTGATCCGAAAGCCCTCGGGCAGCCCGACGACGTGGTCGCCATGGCTGTTCCATATTTTCAGTTCGCGGGGCAGGCCATGAAAGAGCGCCGAGCCGTTTTCGATTACGAGTTGCGCGGGGCCGTATTCGCGGCGGTCGGCGCGCTGGACTGAGCCGCCCAGGGTGTGCGCAATCCACTGCATGCCGTAGCAAATTCCCAGGACGGGGATTCCCAGCCGAAGCACCTGCGGATCGCACACCACGGCGCCGGCGTCGTAGACAGAGCGGGGGCCGCCGGAGAGAACCAGGCCGGCAGGCTCCCATTTGCGGATTTCATCCAGCGAGGCGGTGCAGGGCAAGACGGCGGAGAAGACTTCCTGTTCGCGGATGCGGCGCGCAATGAGTTGCGTGTATTGCCCGCCGAAATCCAGGACGACGATGCCGCCGCGTACACTCAATATTTTTCTCCGACCGCTTGTATCTTCTCCGCGACCGATGTTGAGAGCGAGCAGCAGGCCGTCGCACGAACGCGTCCGGCGATCCGGCTTAACGCAAGACGATGTTGACGAGCTTGCGCGGCACAACCACCATCTTGGCGACGGCCTTGCCGTCGATCAGATGAGAGATGCGAGGATCGGTGAGCGCCCGCTCGCCGAGCTCGTCTTCGCCCAGACCATCCTCGACCAGAATTTTCCCGCGCAGGCGGCCATTGATCTGAATCACGACTTCGAATTGTTCTTCTTTGGCGAGCTCCTCGCGATACGCCGGCCATTCGACGCGTAAAAGGCCACCGCGATGCCCAAGCATTTCCCAAAGCTCTTCACCCAGGTGCGGCGCCATGGGAGAAACCATCAGCGTCAGCATCTCGACCACCAGCTTCAGGATGGCGGGATCGAGGTCCGTGTCGAGCGGCTCCTGGGCCTGGAGCTCGTTCACCAATTCCATGATCAGCGCCACCGAAGTATTGAAATGCCAGCGCACGTCGAAATCGTTCGTGACGCGCTTGAGTGTTTGGTGCGCGCGCCGAAGCAGCGCTTTCTCCTTGGGAGTGGCATTGGCGAGATCCACCTGCTCCTGAGCGGCGGCCGCGACGCCGCGCAGCCGCTCCGCGTGGCGCTCGATGATGCGATACACCTTGTTCAGGAATCGCGAGCAGCCTTCGATTCCCTGCTCGCTCCATTCGAGATCCTTGGCGGGCGGCGCGGCAAACAGCGTGTAAACGCGCGCGGTGTCGCAACCATATTTTTGGGCCATATCAATCGCGCCGACAACGTTGCCGTGGGATTTTGACATGGCGCGTCCGTCTTTCTGCACCATGCCCTGCGAGAACAGCCGTTGCACCGGCTCGTTGTGACTGATCATGCCAAGATCGCGCATCACCTTGCAGAAGAAGCGCGAATAAATGAGGTGCAGGATGGCGTGCTCGATTCCGCCGATGTACTGGTCAATCGGGAACCAATAGCGAGCGGGTTCGGGGGCGAACGGCGCAGTGGAATTCTGCGTATCCGTATAGCGATAGAAATACCAGGACGAGTCCATGAAGGTGTCCATGGTGTCCGTTTCACGCCGCGCTTTACCGCTGCACTTCGGACAGGTCGTGTTCACAAATTCCAGCACGCTCGCGAGCGGCGATTTTCCCTCGCCGGTGAGATGAACCGCTTCGGGCAGCCGCACGGGCAATTGGTTGTCGGGCACGGGGACGATGCCGCATTTCTCGCAGTAGATCACGGGAATCGGCGTGCCCCAATATCGCTGGCGCGAGATGCCCCAGTCTTTCAGCCGATAGGTGGTCTCGGCGCCTCCGAAGCCCTTCGAGCGGGCGTCCGCGATCAGTTTTTCGGTGGCATTCGCGGAGGTAAGTTTGGAATAGGGCCCCGAATTCACCGCGCGGCCGTAGATGGCGTGCGCCTCGACCATCCGGTCGGGATGAAGCTGCGGCCCGTCAACGGGCTGGACGACGATCTTGACCGGCAGATGATATTTCTCCGCGAACTCGAAGTCGCGCTGGTCATGGCCCGGAACGCACATCACCGCTCCGGTGCCGTATTCGGCGAGGACGAAATTGGCCACCCAGATCGGCAACGTGTCGCCCGAGAATGGGTTCACAGCGAAGCGTCCCGTGAAAAAGCCTTCCTTTTCGGCAGCGGCCAACTCCGCGCCACGGAGGATGCGCTGGCGCAAGCGGTTCCATACCATTTCCATTGCGGCGTGGCCGGGGATTCCCGCGAAAAGTCCGGGCAGGAGAGGATGATCGGGCGCGAGGATCACGGCGGACGCGCCATAGATGGTATCGATGCGCGTGGTGAAGACTTCCACGGACTTGCCTTCCATCTTTGCAACCTGGAATCGCACGCGCGCGCCGCGCGACTTGCCGATCCAGTTCTGCTGCATGGTGAGGACGCGGTCGGGCCAGCCATCCTTCAACTGCGCCATGTCGTCTAGCAGCGCGTCGGAATACGCCGTGATTTTCAGGAACCACTGCTCGATCTCCTTTGATTCCACCGGGGTGGTTTCATGGCGCCAGCAGCAGCCGTTGACAACCTGCTCGTTGGCCAGCACCGTCTGGCACTGGGGACACCAGTTCACTTTGCTGCGCTTGCGATAGGCGAGACCACGCTCCAGCATGCGCAAGAAGAACCACTGATTCCAGCGATAGTATTCCGGCTCGCAGGTGGAGATTTCGCGGCGCCAGTCGTAGCTGAAGCCGAAGCGCTTGCAGACCGCCTTCATCTGCGCAATGTTCGAATTGGTCCACTCGCGCGGGGGTATGGCGTTCTTGATGGCGGCGTTTTCCGCGGGCAGGCCGAACGAGTCCCATCCGATGGGGTGCAGCACGTTGAGGCCCCGCATGCGTTTGTACCGAGCCACGGCGTCGCCGATGGTGTAGTTACGCATGTGGCCCATGTGGAGCGTGCCAGAAGGATACGGAAGCATTTCGAGGACGTAATACTTCGGCCGCGCCGGATCCAGGTCAGCGTGAAAGGCGCCTTGCTCTTCCCACGTTTTCTGCCACTTGGCTTCTATGAGTTGCGGATCGTATTCAGACACCCTGTTCTTACCTCTTCCTATGTTTACGCGGCTTTTTCGATGATCTTGCAGATGATTTCTTCGTTTTGCGCCGCGCGGCCGAACGCGCAGCTGCCCCCGAGCGCCGCTTCCCTGCCCGGCGGCGCGCTTTTTTCGATTTCGTACGACGCGAGCGAGGGAATCCTTCGCCGACTCCGGGAGCTTGCTTCACATCCACGCCGATAAGTTTCCAAAGCGTGCGCACGTTGCGGCGATCGTCGCCGAGTTTGTCAATGGGGGTCTCGAGGATAAATGCGCGACCCGAAAGCAGCGGGTGATTCAGAATTCGGCGAAACGCCTCCAGGCCGATGCGGCCCTTGCCGATGTGCTCGTGGCGGTCCACGCGGGAGCCGAGCGGCGTCTTCGAATCGTTCGCATGAAATACGGGAGCGTTGTCGAGGCCGATGGTGCGGTCGATGGCATGCAAGGACCGGTCAAGGCCTTCTTCAGTGCGCAAATCGTAGCCGGCCTCGAAGAGATGCGCCGTATCCACGCAAAATCCGATGGGCATATCCGAACAGGCGTTGCGAATGGCCTGCAGTTCCTCGAAGCGCGAGCCCACCGAGCTGCCTTGCCCAGCGGTGTTCTCAAGCAAAATCGTCAAATTATTCAGCTTCAGTCCGCGCACGGCCTGGCGGAGCGAGCCGGCGATGTTGGCAACCGCCTGGCTCATGTCCGTGCCGCGACCGCTGCCCGGATGCGTGACGAGGTAGTCCGCACCCAACTCGATGGCGCGCACCAGCTCATCGTGAAACGCTTGAATCGAACGCACGCGCAGCATGGGCTCGGGCGAGGCGAGATTAATCAGGTAATTGTCGTGAATCACCAGCGGCCCGAGGCGCAGCGCATGGCGCCGGTTACGGAAACGCACAGCATCAGCCGAAGGGATGCGCGAGCCTTGCTGCGGACGCGCCCACATGCGAGGGCTCGAAGAGAAAATCTGCAGCGCGTTCGCGCCCAGTCCGTAAGCGGTATCGAGCGCGTAGACGATGTCGCCCGCGATGGAAGTATGGATGCCGATGCGGGTGGTGCCGTTTTTCCAGGCGGGAATTTCAGGTTCGGGAAGTGGTTCCGGGCGGTACTCGTCGGCGATGTCGAACGCAGGAGTAAAGTTGGACTGTTCTTCCGCCATTCCCTCAGTGTGTTCCGGGGCGACAGGTGCAGCGCGTCCGTCAGCATCCCCGGAGGACAGTAGCCACACGCTCCGTTTGAGCCAGCCATTCTATCCGATTCCGGAAGGTTCCGCAAACGGCTTGGATCGCGGGTGGTGTCCTAATTTGAAGTTCGCCTTCAAATTCGGGAGGCTACGGTGTCTAATCCAAGGGGGTATGCGAGTTGTCGCGTTACGGAGGTGACGTAATTTTGAGTGTGTAAAAAGAGAGAGGGTGTAGGTTTTGTTGTGAGAGCAACAAAATCTCCGGTAAAGGAGCCTACACCTCCAAGATTGCGGTTCAGATAAGCCGTCATTATGATGCTACTTAGGATCTATCATGGAGGTTTCCTTCAACTTCTTGGGCCGGCCAGTGGCCGCGCCCGAGTGACGGCGCACTCGGACACAACATCGTGGAAGAGCAGGCGACCCTCCGTCCAGAATCCTCGGAGCCGTTGCGCACCGAGGAACGGCGAAATCCCGATTTGCCGCATGTGCTGGTTGCCAGTTTTGCGGCATGGCACACCCCGAGTTGCGGTGACGACAATCGAACGTTGTCAAAAACTGGCTCGCTTTCTATAATCGCGGCTCCGGGAGTTGATTGCACACATGAATGGGTCAAACTTGTCTCCGAGACGCAAAATCTTCGGCCGCGTTTCGATCATGGCCGGAAACGCGGTGCAGATCGCCGGGCTTGTGGCCGCTTATGTTGCCTACGCTGCGGCGCGATCGGCACATTCGACCACGGCTGCCGTCGTCGCTATGGTCGTGGGATGGGTTCTCCTCTATTTCTGCTGCCATGCCATCGCCCACTGGGTGGTCGGACGAATCCTTGGCATTCGCTTCGCCTACTACACGGTGGGCGGAACCGCGAATCCAGAAGGCTGGCCCGCTGGCCTCCGGTGGTTATTCGAACACCTTCCTTTTCTCGGAGTGCAGACGGAGAAGACCTCCATGCAAAGGGCCAGCCCGATGGCCAGAGCGATTATGTGGTCCGCTGGAGTGACGTCTTCCGCCGTTATCCCCACCTTGGGTGCGCTCTGGGCATGGCGCTCGGGCCTCCCCTGGAGCAAGTTATTTTTTCTGGTTGCGCTGGGATGGGCGGCTGGAACGTTGGCGAGCAACTGGACGAGCCGCGCGGGAGACTATTCCAAGGCCCGACGCGCCCTCGGCAATCCATGAGTGATCGTCTGTATCTGTTATGGAAGAGTGCGCGACAATCCGGCAGCTAGTGTCTTTCGGCCGACACAACGACGTTTTCGAGCCTGACTAGTCAGGCTGAGAACGACCGGCATAACTCACGGTCTGCTGGAGGCTTACGCTGCCTCAGTCTCAGTCAGTAGCGCATCAAGTGTAGACCACGCAACCGCGTGCTTCGAGGTTTGCTATCCACCTGGGTGGTATCAGCGTAACCACCCACCGCAGGTCGAGTTTCTCCAATCGAGGCAGTGCAGCCATCTCCGTAGGCAAGTGCGCCAGCGGGTTACCCCGAAGATCAATCTGCCGTAGCTCCTGCAGCTTCCCAATC
>JBGQEW010000042.1:0-17901 GCA_041496565.1 Terriglobia bacterium
CCAGGCCGGAATAGTAGCGTTCGCTGTCCGGGATCAACGAGTCGTAGACAATTGAGTACGCATGGAGATTCGTGGGCTGTCCCTGGCGCTCAATGACAGAGTGCGCGGAGGCAGCCACGGTGCTGGAATCCAGGCCGCCGCTCAGAAAGATTCCCACCCGGTTGGTCCGCAGCCGATCCGCGACGGCAGTGTCGCTGAGTTCGAGGAATTGTTCGAGGTACTCACTCGCCCGCCTGTATTTTAGCGCGCCATCGACTGGCAGCGTCCAGTAGCGGCGGATGCAGATTGAGCCCTCCTTCAGTGAGAGCACATGCGCGGCCGGCAGGCGATTGATGTCGGCGAAGGAGGTCGTGTCCGGCTCCTGATTTCCCTCAAATAGTAGGAAATCGGCGATGGCTTGATCGTTGAGCTCATCGGACACCGCCGGATGGATGCGCACGCAGTTCAGCGTGTTGCTGAAAACGAAGTGATCACCAACGTGGGCGTAAAAAAAGGGTTTCACGCCGAAATGGTCGCGAGCGCAGAAGAGCCACCTTTCCCGCGTGTCCCAAATCGCGAAGGCAAAGTCGCCTAGAAGATGTTCAACACAGGCTTCGCCCCATGCTCGATAAGCGTACAGGATCAACTGACAATCGGGGTCAGCCAAGGAGCAGCCTTCGCCCTTGTTTCGCAGTTTCCGAATAAGATCGGCCCGCGCATCTATACGCGCATCGGCGACGATCCACGCTTCTCCGTCGAGACTCGCCGGCTGGCGTTCTGTTTCAGATTCGAAGGTTGTGCGAAATAGCGTGTGGCCGAAGCCGGCGGGACCCTCAATCCACATTTCCTGCGCATCCGGTCCGCGGAAGGCGAGCGACTGGGTCATCTGCCGGAGCAGACCCCGATCAATCGGTGCTCCGTCGGCATTCAAGATCCCAACGATTCCACTCATTGCGTTTGGACGTGAAGGGAGGTGATGTCGCGTGTGAAGGAAGAATAATGGTCGTGCACATCCGCGTCGTCGTTCAACACGATGCCATCCAGCTCCACCCAGGCATGCGCTTCGAATTTTTCATTCAGCTTGCGCACCCCAATCCGCAATTGACCGGCGATCTTTCGATGATGAAGCAGCCACCACAGCGTGAGCGATTGTTCCAAACAATTTGCCTGATAAAAGCCCTCACGCGAAGCTGTCTCAACCATCCTTGCCGCTGTCTGGGCTTCAGGGAGTACGGCGGGCGTGGTGGCGTTCTCATTCTTCCGTGGCCGCCGGGCCAGCCGAGAAAGAAGGCTCTGAAGACGTCGGAAACCCAGAATCCTCAGCGCCAGTCCCGACATAGGCAGCTCAACCAGAGCTGCGAGCAGCATCCTTCGTTCGGGCCGTGGAAGCTTTCGGAATCGGCGCCACCTATTCACACCCTACCTCTTTCGAGCCGCAACCGGACGGGATGCCCATTTTCTTCGAGGTGCGTAACGCGCATCCGCATGAGGCTTTGCCATGATAACAAAAAGCGCTGCGGCAGCGGCGTGAAAGCCGGCGTGCGGTGCTCAATGGTATTTGCTTTAATCGAGGTAGGCGAGCGCGCAACGATGAAGTTCTACTTGGCGGAACCTTCTGCTGGTTCAACGAGCCCCTCAGCCATCAACTTCTCCAGCAGCACGAAGAGATCGCTTTCGCACTGCTCTGGCGTGACATCGAATTCGAGCAAAATCGCGTCACGGAGTTCTCCAATGCTCCGCGGCTGTTGAAGCATGGCCCAGATGCGCGCGCCCACCGGATCGAGCCCGTAATAAACGCTGTTTTTCAGGTTGAGTATGGCGGCTTCGCCGCCCAGGTCGCAGGAAACCTGTTCGCGCGAGGCGACCACTCGCGAGTCGATGGAAAGGACAATGCTCATAGGCAGGCGGCCATCCTTTTCGGCCGAAAAATCAGCAATATAATTGTAGGGCCGGTGAAACTGCGGCGTCCGGTGAGCTCCCAAGCAACACGCCGCAGTACCGCGCCGATTCTACCAAGAGAATCGGGCGGCAGCAACGAGAGAACTGGATTCCGTGTTGCGAAAGAAGGTATAAAAGCGGTTGATGCCGCGCCACGCCATCTTCGTTGAGAATCTAGAAAAATATTTTCCGCCCACCTATTCCGGCTGGCGTGCTCTGCTGCATCCCTGGACTCGCCCGACCCTGCGCGCCCTGGGCGGAATTTCTTTGGCGGTCGAACGCGGCGAAGTGGTGGCGCTGATCGGAGCCAACGGAGCGGGGAAGTCCACGCTGCTGCGCATCCTGGCAACTCTGGTCGTGCCCACGAGCGGCCGCGCCGAGGTCGCCGGCTTTGATGTGGAACGCGATGCGCGCCAGGTGCGCCGGCACCTGGGATACAACACCAGCAGCGATGGTGGCTTTTACGAGCGATTGAGCGCCCGGGAAAATTTGGAATTTTTCGCCGCGATGAACAATTTCCTGGGAGCCGAAGCCGCCCGGCGAATCGCCGAACTCGCGGATTTGATGGGTTTGAACGAGATACTCGGCCGCCAGGTTCGCTCGCTTTCGACGGGCACCATCCACCGTCTCAGCCTGGCACGCGCGATGCTGCACGGGCCCTCCGTGCTCCTGCTTGACGAGCCGACTCGCAGCCTCGATCCGCTCGCGGCCGCCGAATTTCGACGGTTCTTGAAAACCGAAGTCGTGCGCCGGCAAGGCGCGACTTTGTTTTTCGCGTCTCACACGTTGAGTGAGGTGGAAGAACTTGCCGATCGGGTCGCGCTGCTCGATAGAGGCCGCTTGCTCGCCTTTGATACGCCGAGCCGCCTGCGCGCGACCGTGGGTGCTCCGACTCTTGAGCTAGCTTTCGAGCAACTCTCGAGAGCCGAGACGCGTTTGGCTGAGGCGGAGGCGCTCGAATGAAGGTGATGCGGACGCTTCGGAAGATCGCCGCATTCTTCTGGCGCGATTTGGCGATTGCGCGCAGCTATCGATCTGCGTTTATCTTCGAAGCCGTGGAAGTCTTGTTTGGTGTCGCCACCTACTACTACCTCTCCCGCTTTGTCGAAAGCCCGGAGCTGTCGCGCGCCCTGCCGCAACACAGCAGTTACTTCGCCTTTGCACTGGTCGGCTTTGCCTTCTTCGATTACCTGGGCTTCTCGCTCAGCGCATTCGATGGGAGCCTGCAGGAAGCGCGTCAGAACCACACGCTCGAGGCCTTGCTGGTTACCGAAACCTCGTTGCCGGAGATTCTCATCGGCTCGGCCATCTATCCCTTTTTAGCAATGGCGCTGCGCCTGCTCGCTTTTCTCGGGCTGGGAATTCTACTGTTCGGCCTTTCGACGCTCAGGGCGAACTGGCTGGGAGCGATCGCTGTCCTGATCGTGTCGGTGCTGGCGTTCGTCGGAATTGGCGTCCTCTCGGCGAGCTATCTGCTGCTCTTTAAGCGCGGGAACCCCGCAAAGTGGATTCTGCTGGGCATTTTCGGGTTGGTCGGCGGAATGATGTACCCGGTTTCTGTTCTGCCGCATTGGCTGCAGGTTCTTGCGCGACTGATTCCGCTTACTTATTCGCTCGAAGGGATGCGCGCCGCGCTGCTGGGGGGTGCATCATTTAGCGAACTGTTGCCTTCGCTCGCTGTGCTCCTGCTTTTTGCAGCGATCCTGCTGCCGCTTTCATTTATCGTGTTTGCCTGGGCGCTCCGGCGCACGAAGATTACCGGGACCCTCACGCATCTCTAAGGAATCCCTGCAAAATGGGTGCTGTGCGGCGGGGAGAGACCGGCTCAGTCGAACAAACGATAGCGCAGGATTGCGATCAGCGTGACGACCCCGTCGCGCCAGGTGATCTTCTTTCCTTCCTCGTACGACCGGCCGGCGTATGAAATCGGAACTTCATAAATCCGCCAGCGGCCCTTCGCCACCTTGGCCGTGATCTCCGGCTCAAAACCGAAGCGGTTCGACCGCAGCCGGATGTTTTCGACCACCTCGCGGCGCAAGACTTTGTAGCACGTCTCGATATCCGAGAGTTTCAGGTTGGTGAGCATGTCGGAGAGCAGCGTCAGGAATTTGTTTCCGACGTAATGCCAGAAGAAGTGGACGCGCTGCGGGCCGCCGAGAAATCGCGAGCCGTACACGACGTCGGCGCGGCCGTCCAGGATCGGCTCCAGCAATTTGGGGTAGTCTCGCGGGTCGTATTCCAGGTCCGCGTCCTGCACCAGCAAAATGTCGCCGGTGGCTTCCGCAAAGCCGCGCCTCATCGCCGCACCTTTGCCTTGGTTTTTCTCGTGGAACAGGAATCGAATCTTGTCCAGGCGCAGCCTCGCCCGTCCCCCGAGGATTTCTCCTTCCGCCTGTCCCGCCGCTTGTTGTTGTTGCAGTGCCAGCAGCAATTCGCGCGTGCCGTCGGTGGAGCCGTCGTCCACCACGATGATTTCTTCCTCCAGTCCCACGGCCTGGATGCGCCGAAGAATTTCCTCGATGAACGCGCCCTCGTTGTAGGCGGCCACCACGACCGAGAGCGTCATCTGCGCCGGTCGCGCGGAGAAGTCTTGTCCCTGTTTGTGCGTGCGCGTTTCGCTTTCTCCGGCTTGCGATTGCACCGATGGCATGATGCGCCACAAGATAGCACGGGTGTTCCGCGAGGAAAATGGGAACTTCGCGCACATTTTCTCGCCCATGCATCACCTGCTGCTTCACCGCGCCGCGTGAAATCGTTCGTGCGGCGACTTGTGAAGCGACTAGGTGTAAAGTACATTCATGCATGTCCTGCGCGAGAGCAGCCTCATGAAGGTCCCCAACCTCGATCTTAAGGTGCAGTACGAGAGCATCCGCGAGGAGATTCTTGCCGCACTCGATCGCGTCTGCCGCAACGCTTCCTTCATCCTTGGCGAAGAGGTGGAAGAATTCGAGCGGGAGTTTGCGGCTTTCTGCGAGGCAAAATACTGCGTGGCGCTGAACTCGGGCACGAGCGCGCTTCACCTCGCGCTCCTTGGTGTTGGCGTCCAATCGGGTGATGAGGTGATCACCACCCCCAACACCTTTCTGGCGACCGCCGAGGCCATCACCTATACCGGCGCCAAGCCGGTGTTTGTGGACATCGATCCAGCCACGGCGAATCTCGATCCGAATCTGCTCGAGCGGGCCCTCACCTCGCGGACGAAGGCAATTCTTCCCGTGCATCTCTACGGGCGACCCGCCGATCTCGATGCCATTCTTTCGTTCGCCAGCAGCCACGCCCTCGCCGTCGTGGAAGATGCGGCCCAGGCCCACGGGGCGCGTTATCGTGGCCGGCGCATCGGCGCCATCGGCAACGCCACCGCCTTCAGTTTCTACCCTACCAAGAATCTCGGAGCCTATGGAGAAGGTGGAGCGCTCGTCACCAACGATTCTCGCATCGCGGATTTCGCCCGCGCCGCTCGCACTCACGGCCAGACCAGCCGTTACGAGCACGAATTCGTCGGCTACAACTACCGGATGGAAGGCTTCCAGGGCGCGGTCTTGCGGATCAAGCTGCGCCACCTCGAGGAATGGACAGCCAGGCGCCGCAAACTTGCCGAGGAATACGGGCGCCAGCTCGCCCAGGTTTGCGTCGAGATGCCCAAAGACGACCCTCGCGATGAATGCGCCTACCTGCTTTTCGTTATTTACGCCAAGAATCGCACTGCCATCCGCGCGGGACTCGCCTCGCGCGGCATCGAGACGGTCATTCATTACCCTCGGCCCCTCCACCTGCAGCCGGCCTACGCCTCTCTCGGCTACCCCCAGGGAACCTTCCCGAATGCCGAACGGGCTTGCGAGCGTGTTCTCGGCCTGCCGTTCTTTCCTGAGCTGTCGCTGGAACAGGTCGCATACGTTTGCTCTGCTCTCCGGGAGATCGCGGGCCTGAAATGAATCGCTGGGCGTCCGGTTGAGGACGTGGACCCCGATCCCTTCTCCTCCACCCCACACCAACCTGTCCTGAACGGCAGTTGAGCCACCTGCCTGTGGCGGGCCAATCGCCCCCCGGGGCATGGTAACTGATGGGCCACGCATGCCGACGCAGCCGTTGACCCACCCTGCTCCCCTGTCTAGAGTCGAATTCCAGGCTGAGCCCAGGTCTCGGGGGGGAACAACCGTGAAGTCAGCTCGCAGTGGGATTTTGGCGATCACCCTTTCTGTTTTCCTCGCCGTGCCTCCCGTGTGGGCAGGTTCGAAGGATTTTGTGGGCGTCGGGACTGCTTCCGGTTCAGCCTTGATCAACGGTGTGGCTTTCTCGAGCGGGTCAAACCTGTACAGCACCGACCGCGTGCAAACACAGGAGCAAACGAACTTCCTGCTTCTTGTCGCTCCCGATGAAAGGGCGGCATTCTCTCCCAACAGTTCGGCCCAACTGCGGAAGGACGGCAATGCGGTCGTCGTTGGCTTGCAACAGGGCAAGACAGTTGTGCAAAGTTCTGGGCGCACCCGTATCTCACTCGATCAGCTCGGAGTCGAAGTGCGGACTGCCGGCCTGAGCCCCGCGCTTGCCGAAGTCACAGTCCTCAGCGAGCGGCAGGCACAGGTTTCAGCGTTGCGCGGCTCGTTGGAAATTATCGGGGCGTCAAAGCCGATGCTGCTCCACGCCGGCCAAGCAGCCATGCTGACGGATGCCAGCCTGGCAGACCCGCCGCAGACCAGCATTGGTGGCGGTTCCCGGACGGGCGAAATCGCCATCGTTCTTATGGTCTTCGGTGGCGCCACGACCGCCACATATCTAATCTTCAACGCCACGCATACCACGGAAAGCCCCAGCAAGCCGTAAGCCGATTCGACGGACCGGCCGAGTCTGAGCGCTCAAAGATTTTTTTGATTTTCGGGGACTATCGCCGGGATTGCTTTTCGGTGGTGGGAGTTTCTCCGGAGGAAGCCGCCGCAGTCTTGGCCGCGGCGGACCCCGTAGCGCCCAGCATTTTTTCTCGCATGACCTCCGCGAGTCCATCAAACACACGCGAACAAGTGGCGCGTAGCGTCTGTTCGGCTGTCCGCGTGAGCGACTCGAGGGCATCCTGCCCGTGCTCACTCAGCTTGCGGACGGAGCCCACCATCCAGGATTCGCGCAGGGATCGCAGCTTTTCTTCATACTGGCTGGTCGATTCACTGCTCAGATGCTCGAGTGTGGCCAGCCATTCGCGCTGCTGGCCGTCGCGCAGGATGCGAAATGCTTCCATCGTTGAGGCAAGCTGCCCTTCGAGCGCTTTTCGCGCTTCGCCTGAGCACAGATCCAGTTGCTCCGTCAATTCCTTCTGCTGCTCCGCAAGCACGCGGACGGCTTCCCCTTGCAGGTTGCGGCGAATCTCCTCGGCGAGGTTTCGGAGCTGCGTCGTGCGCCCGTCGAGCGTGTGCAGGCTCGTCTCCGTGAACCGCTGCACCGCCTGATCGGAGATCCCATCCAGCACGCTGCCGAATGCCTTGGATGTGCTCTCCGCCGCTTGCTCGAACTGTGCGCGGGCGCGCCCGACGGATTCGCTCGCCACTTGATCCAGAGTTTCTCTGGCCCGTTCTGCCTGCCGGGAATGCTGCTCGTCCAATTCCGCGGTATGACGCTGCCCAGCTTCAGCGGTCATTTCTGCCAGCTTGCTCGCGGCACGTTGCAGTGCTTCGTCGATGATCGCTTGCACGTCGTCCTGCGTCTTCTGCTGATACCACGACGAAGCCTTCGTCAGGGATTCCAGTGCGCCATGTGTGGCTCGAATGCCGCTCTGCTCGAGTTCGTCATTCCATTTCACCAGCGCCTCGCGCCTCGCTCCTTCGAAATTGTTCTGCAACTGGGCGAGTGACGCTCCCATTTGTGTGGCCGCTTCCCGCTGATTTTGTTCCGTGGCCTGACGCAGCCGCTCGCGGTGCACCCGCAGGGTTTCCTCCGCTTGCTCCTCGCGCGCCGCGAGCTGGCGGAGCGAATCTTGCGCGCGTTCGATTTGCGAGTCGAATTTCGTCTCGAGATCGGAGAGCGTTCGTGTGACGAATTGCTGTCCGGTGGATTCCAGCATCGAGCCCAGGCGATCGGCCAGACGCGCGGCCAGGCTTTCGGCACGGCGGTTCAACTCCGCCGTTTGTGACGCGAGAATGGATTCCAACCGCCGGTGCAGTTCGTTCACGGTGTCTTGGCTCGCGGCATCGAGCTGCGCCGAATACTCCGACATCCGGTTCGCGGCTTGTTCGATCTCCACCAGCGAACTTCGCGCCCGCGCCACTTCCTGCTCGAGCGCCCCGCGCACACCCGTCAGCGCTTCCTGGGCTTCGGCAGCCGTTTGGGCGATGGGCTGGCTGAGTTCGCTCAGGCGCGCCGCCATTTTTTGCTCCGCGCCCGCGACCGCGCTCATGGAACTGTCAGCCATGCGACTCACCAGCCGCTGTGCGGCGCTGTCGATCGACGATTGCAGCAGCTCATTCCACTGTGCCAGCGCCAACTTCGCCTCGGATTCTAGCCGCTCCTTCCATGCCGCCACTGCCTTCTCATCCACGGCTTGCAGCGCTTCTTGCGCCGCCGGGTGCTGCCGGATCGCCGCTTCTGCAGCCGCCATTCCGCTCCGGAGCTGTTCGAAGCGCGTCGCAGTGGACTGCGCGGCGCTCTCGATTTCGTTGTGGAGCGTCTCCGCGCGCGAAACCAGCTCAGACAGCAGCTCTCTCGCCTCGCTCAAGCTGGTTTCAAGTTCCTTCGAGAACCGCGCCCGTTCGGATTGTTGTGCCTCGTTCACCTGAGAGGAAAGTTGCACGGCGAGCTGCTCGGCAGCTTCTTTCCGCCACTCCTCGAATTCCTGCTTCCACTTGCGATGCAGCGCTTCGTCGTTCGCTCGCCGCTCGCGCTCGATTTCGTCCGCCGTCCTTCGCAGCGACTGCCTCGCCTGTGTCGCCGCGGCTTCCACGGCGCGCTCCGCTTGGTGCTCGAGTTGCGCGCTAAGCTCGTGAAGAAACGGGCTTCCTTCATCCAATGACGGAGAGGCCGCGGTTCCGGTCGGCGCCCCCCGCGAATGCAGCTTGGCATCGTGCAACATCCGTTCGATGTAGACCGCCACTGGCCCAGGCAGCGAGGCAGCGCCGGGCGGCTCGAGGCCCGTAAGACCCGACTCTTCTCCCGCGCGAGTGGAGAAGGTTCCTCGGACCGCAGCGGAAGGTGCCGTTTCCGGCTGTTCGGTCCAATCCTCGGGCGGGGATGCGATTTCCCAAACGTTGTCTGGATTCTCCAGTTCGACGCCGATCTGGAAGAGCTCGCGCACGGTCCGCGGACGCTGAATCCAGGCGACCCTCGCGCGCACACAGTGCCGCCCGTGCTCGGAATCCGCATGCTGGATTTCCAACGTCAGCCAGGTATTCTTGGGCAAGTGATGCTTCGAGGGATATTTGCAGCCGTGATGGTTCAGGACCAGCGTTGAGGTGCGCTCCTCAAACGGCTGGCCGAGTAAATCGACGCCTCGCACTGTCAGCGGGACGGACTGGGTGATCCGAGTGCTGCGACGTCTCTGCTCGCCTGGATAGCTTGGAGCTGTTTGCCCCATGAAGAGCCTCGGACGACGGGCCAGAGCATAGCACTGTCCCGGCGGTTGGTCGAGAATGCAAAGAAACTTTCTCTGCACGGGACGGGAGCAGGAAGATCGATTTGGAATCCAACCGCCAGACCAGAAGGATGTCAGCGCCGGTCGGATGTTTGCGGGGCCGCTATCCCTTCTTTTTCTTCGTCGAGACTTTCGTCTCCACGCCTTGGCCGAGAGCGGCGAGGCTGTCGAGCGCCTCTTTTGCTTCTACAGCGTGCGAGCCGTTCGGTGCTAGCTCGAGATACTTCTGATACGCTTCCGCCGTCCCGGGCTGGACAATGTAAGTGATCTTGTCGCCTTCCTGCTTGTAATCCATGCCCGCCAGCAGCGAAGCTCCCAGCAGATACCAGCCGTCCGGATTCTTCGGATCCACCTGCGTGGCCTTCTGGAGCGGTGTGATTGCTTCCTTCATCTTGTTGGCCTGCCGAAGCACGATACCGAGATTCCGCCAGCACGTACCGGCATTCGCAGGATCAATTGCCGCGGCCTTGTCGCACGCGGCGCCCGCCTCGGTCATTTTTCCGGCACGCGCCAGATTGGTTCCCAATCCGATATAGAGTCCCGCCTGAGTGGGCCTCAAGTCGATGGCCTTCTGGAATGCCTCGGCGGCCTTGTCGTACTGGCCGGCGGATTCGTACGCGGCGCCCAGGTTGGACACAATGATGGAAAGGTTCTTGTCCTTCTCTCCGGCCTGTACCGCGGCGGAAAATTCAGTGATTGCCGTCTGATAGAGTCCGCTCATCTTTTCCTGCAAGGGTGCTCTTTGACCGGCCGGCGTGGCAGCAACTTGCAGCCTCAATTGGTCCGCCTCGGTTTTTGCGGCGACGCCCGCATCAAAGTGGGTTTTTATCGACGCGAACGCCTTTTCCTTCTCCTCCTGATTCTTCTTCGCCTCTTCAGGGTTGTAGCCCAGCTTGGCCGCTATCGCCTTGAAGTCGATCACGGCTTTATTCTCGATGTCCGATCGCACTTGAACTTGCATCGAGTAGTTCAAGTTGTCTTTGTGGACGGCGACCGTGTAGAGGCCGCCTATCAAGTGTCCCTGGGTGAACTCGCCATTCTTGTCCGTCTTGGTCGTGTAGATTTGGCCGGCCTCGCTCTTGATCTGCACATCAACGTCGGCGAGGGGTTTGCCCTCGGTATCAAGCACCTTTCCCGTAAGAGTGTCGCCGAACTGTGCCGCGGCATTGGCGGACAGGAAGAAAACGAGAGCGACGGTAAGGGCTCCCCAAGCAAGGACAGTCCGTTTCATGATGGCAGCCTCCTCCACGTTAGATGCGCACAGGCATTATCGCGCAACTTGCACCCGATATGCGATAGGGTCTCGATCCCCGGCCTTGGCGAATGCCTGCAGTCGCAGCCGGTATCTGTCGCAGGCCCTGCAGGCTTCGGCTTTGAACTGCTAACACGACCAGGTGCGGTTGAGCGGCGCGCCCAGTTCGATTCCTCGCTGAATGATCTCACTTTTTCGCAGATGAATCACCGGCGTGACGATCCCCATCTGCGTTTCCAGCCTCGTCTCAACGCGCACCAGCCCCGAAAAAACACGGCAATTCTCCGGCCGATGCTTAGCGGGGAAGTTACGCGCGAAATCGTAGTCGCGCCGCGTGCCGATCACAAATTTGATTTCAACTTTCTGGTCGAGCGCATCGATTTGAAAATTTCGGTGATGACCATGGCGGGAATGGAGCCCGCATGCTTCAGTGGTCCGCTTCCGGTTTCTGTCCCTGTCGGCGCAGAATCATGAAAATGCATACAAGCAGTACGATCAGCATCGCAATCCCAACCGGCGCCGACACGCGGGTCCCCCAACCTACGGTCAGCCACGCCACGGAGACGGCGATGGCCGGCACCAGAATAATCAGAAAAGCCTTATTCATCGCTTCCGCTCTCCGCGGCTAGGGCCGGTAAGTGGCCGCGGTGGTATCCGTTTCCCACACCGTAATGCTCGAAATGTGCGCGCCGTTTGGTGCCGCCTTCAATTCTCTTGCTGTCGCGTCATAGATATATTTCGAGATGTTTTCCGCCGAAGGGTTCAGCTCGTCGAAAGGCGGGATTTCATTCAGATATCTGTGATCGAGCGAATGAATCACCGTCCGAATCACTTCTTTCAGGTGAACGAAGTCATAGAGCAGCCCCACCGAATCGAGTTCGCCGCCCTCGAGCGTCACCCGCACCTTGTAGTTGTGCCCGTGCAGGTTTTCACATTTGCCCTTGTAGCCGCGGAGCGCGTGCCCGGCGGCGAATGTCTCGTCCACGCTGACTTCAAACATGATGGCCTGTGTTTCCTCGGTTGTGTTTTCTCCGCGGCGGGCCGGTTTCCTCAAACCCTGCGGGAGAATTCATGAAACGTTCCACTGCGGCGAGATCTTGCGCGATTGCGTACTCGGGCAGCGACTCGAGGAAAATTCTACCATACTGCATACGCCGGATGCGGTTGTCGAGGATGGCCAGCACGCCGCGATCGCTGCGCGCGCGAATCAGCCGGCCGAATCCCTGCTTCAGCGCCAGCACTGCCTCGGGCACTTGATATTCCGCGAAGGCGTTCCGGCCGTCCTCCGTCAACGCTCTCACCCGTGCCGCGACAATCGGATCGCTCGGCACCGCGAAGGGCAGCCGGTCAATGATCACGCAGGAAAGTTGCTCACCGGGCACGTCCACGCCCTGCCAGAAACTCGCCGTTGCCAGCAGCACCGCGCCGGACGTCAAGCGGAAGCGGTCCAGTAGCACCGAGCGGGGCGCGGTCCCTTGCAGGAGCAGCGGAAACGCCACCAGGGCGGCTAGGCGCTCGCCTGCTTCTCTCATTTGCGCGTGGCTTGTAAAAAGGCAGAAGGCCCGCCCCTTGGTGATCTCCAGAATCTTCGCGATTTCCTGCGCCGCGTGCGCTGCAAACTGTGCGTGCCGGACGTCCGGGAGCGCTGGCGGGATGTAAAGCATCGCCTGGCTGCGGAAGTCGAACTCGGACGGCAGAACTTTTTCGAGCGCTACCTGGATGCCAAGCCGCCGCTTCAGGAAATCGAACCGGCCGCCAACGGCAAGCGTTGCGGATGTCAGGATCGTGGTGTCGAACTGCTCGAACAGCTTCTCACGCAGGATTTCGCTGACGTCAATCGGCGTGGCCGCAAGATAAATTCCTTTGCCGCGGCGCTC
The DNA here is from genome assembly GCA_041496565.1 of Terriglobia bacterium. Lineage (GTDB taxonomy): Bacteria > Acidobacteriota > Terriglobia > Acidiferrales > UBA7541 > JBGPTK01. The sequence goes on from JBGQEW010000042.1 coordinate 12,656, forward strand.
GAACCAGTAAACGTAATTGCGCTCCTGGCTATCGAGCAGGAATGCCAGCTCGCGTCGCAGATCCGCGGCGCGCCGCGCGATGTTCAGCACTTCTTCGGGCTTGCTCGGCAGTGACGCCACCTCGGATTCCAGCCGCTTCAAACCGCCTGCCAGCCCGTCGTAGGCTTCCCGATTGCGCTCGAGGAATGCCGCGCGCTCCGCAGCCCCGAACGGGAAGCGGCCTTCGCGCTCCGGAAAGGCCTCGAAGAAGGTTCGTCCTCGCTCGCGGAGTTGCGCAATCGCCTTCCGCAGCGGGGCCGCGCTCAGCCCCACCAGCCGCATGGTCTGCTCCGCATCGCGCGCCAGTTCCTCGAAGCGATAGCTCGTCACCTGGCGGCCGAAATAGTCGCTCGCCACGTCTTCGATTTCATGGGCCTCATCGAAGACGACGGCGTCGTAGTCCGGCAAAATCGATCCGAAGTCGTCCTGGCGAATGGCGAGGTCAGCGAAGAAAAGGTGATGGTTCACAATCACAAGGTCCGCTTCTTGCGCCCGCTGCTGCATCGCCGTGATGAAGCACTTTTGAAACTCGGGACATTTCTGGCCGGTGCAAGCGTCGCGTCGGGCGTCGAGGCGCGCCCACAGCGCCGCATCGTCGGGCAGAAAATTGAGCTCGGCGCGGTCGCCTGTTTCCGTCACTTTCTCCCAGTCGCGGATTTGCGCGAACCAATCAACCTCATCCAGGCCTTTCAGCGCGGGCTGGCCTTCCATCAGATGGACCTTCTGCCGGCAAAGAAAATTGTTGCGGCCCTTCATCAGTGCCACCTTCAGCTCCGGCGCAAAATGTTTCTGGAGGAACGGGACGTCCTTCGAGAAAAGCTGCTCCTGAAGCGATTTGGTTGCCGTCGAGATCACCACACGCCGTCCGCTGCGGATCGCCGGAATCAAGTACGCGAGTGTTTTTCCCGTCCCCGTGCCGGCTTCGACCAGCGCGTGTTGGCGCACGCGAAACGCCTCCTCGACAATTTCCGCCATCGCCAACTGCGACGGGCGAAATTCATAGCCGGGGTGGCTTTTCTCGAGCAAGCCGCCTTGGCCGAATACTTCGGCCATGGTGATCGAGTCGTTCTTGTCCTTCGTCGTTTGTCGTGGCATCCAGAAGGTGCTCGCCCTTCAGGGCGCGCAGGTGCAATAGGATAAACCGAAACGTTGGATTCCCATCCGGAATCCTGTCTCTGAACTCTGCGGACTTTGTGTTCATTCTTCGTCCGCGAGATTCATCATTTGGCGGATTCCTCCTTGATTGGCCGAACTCCAAACGCAAAGATCTCCCCTGCGAATGTCTCGCCAAGTATCGCTATCTCTACGCCCGATAGGATAGAGTGTTGAAGTCCCAGTAAAGTTGAGCGAATGAGCGAAAAACTGCCATCTCTGGTGATCGTCGGGCGGCCCAACGTGGGCAAATCGGCGCTCTTCAACCGTCTCACGGGCACGCGCCGCTCGATTGTCACCGATGAGCCCGGCATCACCCGCGACCGCATCTACGGCAAGGCGAATTGGAATGGCCGGCCGTTCGAAGTTGTGGACACGGGCGGAATCGTGCCCGAAGAAAAGGCCGGAATCCCAGGCGAAATCTTGCGTCAGGCCCGGTTCGCGATCGAGCAGGCCACGCGCGTGGTGATGGTTGTGGACGCGCGCGCGGGCCTGCTGCCCCTCGATGCCGAACTGGCGCAACTGCTGCGCCGCGCGGGCAAGCCGCCCGTGATTGCCGCCAACAAAGTGGATACGACCCGGCACATGTCGCTCGGCGCTGCGTTCTACGAGCTCGGCGATGAAGTGATTCCCGTTTCCGCCGAGCACGGTTTGGGCGTAGACGAACTGCTCGACGCCGTGACTGCGGATTTTCCCGTGGGCGAAGCCGCTGAGGCTCCGGAAGAAGTGAGCGTAGCCATCATCGGCCGCCCCAACGTGGGGAAGTCCACGCTCCTCAATCGTCTGGTCGGCTCGGAACGCGCCATCGTCTCGCCCGAGCCGGGCACCACCCGCGACGCCGTGGATACCCTCGTCGAGCGCGAAGGGAAGGCCTATCGTTTCCTCGACACCGCGGGCATTCGCCGCAAGGGAAAGACGAAACTCATCGCCGAAAAGCTGAGCGTGATCATGGCGCGCCAGCAACTCGAACGCGCCGACGTCGCGCTGCTGGTCGTGGATGCTTCGCTAGGAGTCACGTCGCATGACGCCACCATCGCCGGCTACGCCGAGAAATCGGGCCGCTCGTTGATCGTCGTGATGAACAAATGGGATTTGGCGAAACAGGCCGCGCAGAAAGCTGCGTCCGAGCGTGCCAAACAGGGAAAGCAAGGCAAGAGCCGCATCAGTGCCGATCCCGCCAGGTTGATGCAGGATTACGAACGGATCGTCCGCGCGAAGTTGAAATTCCTCGACTATGTGCCGGTGATCTTTCTCTCCGCGCTCACCGGCGAGCATGCCGGCGAGCTCTTCGCATGGATCGACCGCGTCGCCACCACGCGCCGCCGCCGCATTTCCACCGGTGAGCTGAACCGCTGGCTCGCAAACGTGGACCTCGAGCGCGGCACTTCGCCGGCAAGCCGCAAGATCAAGATTTATTACATCACGCAGGCCTCGGTGTCCCCTCCGGCCTTCGTGCTCTTCACCAATCAGACGCACCCGCTGCATTTCAGCTACGAGCGCTTCCTCGAAAACCAGCTTCGAGCCAGCTTCGATTTCACCGGCACGCCGATCCACTTTCTCCAGCGCCAAAAAAGGAGAAGCCAGCGCTCGCGGTCCCACGCGTCTGCGAGAACCAGTTGACACTCTAAGAAATCGGCCTACGATACGAAGAAGAAATGGCCAATCGCGAGACCAATGCGCCCGCCGTCCCGGAAAAGCCTTTTTTCCGGATTGGCGAAGTCAGCCGCTTGACCGCCACGAAACAGTTCGTCCTGCGCTACTGGGAGTCGGAATTCCCCATGCTCCAGCCCGTGAAGAGTCCGAAGGGGCATCGCCTCTATCGGCGGCAGGACATTGAAACCGTTTTCGAGATCAAGCGCCTGCTCTACGAAGAAGGATTCACAATCGCCGGCGCTCGCCGCCACCTCGGCGACAAGCATGGCAATGGGAATGGCCACGAACGCAGCCGCGAACAGGCCGCCGCGGCCGCGCCGCGCGTCGAGGGATTCTCCCGCGCCCAACGCAAGTTTTTGCTCGATCTGCACGAGGAATTGCTCGCAATCTTGACCCTTCTCGAACCCAGGTGATACGCTGGTTTCTGTTGTCAAGCGGTCGGGACGTGGCGCAGCCTGGTAGCGCGCACGCTTGGGGTGCGTGAGGTCGCTGGTTCGAATCCAGTCGTCCCGACCATCATTCCCTCCCGTAGCAGGCTGAGCAGGGAATTCCAAGCCTGAGGGGGAGTGTCGCCGGAATCGAATGCCGCACATCTTGATCACCAACGACGACGGGATTGACGCTCCGGGCCTGCGGGCGCTGGTGGAGGCGCTCTCCGATCTTGGCACATTGACCGTCGTCGCGCCCCATCGCGAGCGAAGCGCCGCGGCTCAGTCGCTCACCCTGCGCAATCCCATTTACTGCGAGCAGCGCAAGGAGCGCGAATGGGCGGTGGACGGCACGCCTGCCGATGCGATGATCGTTGCCCTGAACAAGCTCCTCCCCGAGCCGCCCGACCTGGTCGTTTCCGGAATCAACCGTGGCGGGAACATGGGTGAGAACGTCTATTACTCCGGCACCATCGGTGCGGCCATGGAAGCAACGATCAACCGCTTGCCCGCCTTCGCCATTTCGGTGGTGCACCGCGGCAAAGATTTCAACTTTGAGCCTGCGGCGCGTTTCGCGCGGCAGCTCGCTCCGCTCATTTTGAAGGAGAAGCTTCCGCCGGGAGTGTTGCTCAACGTCAACGTGCCGCAGCCGTGGACGGGCGGCGTCCGCTTTACGCGGCAATCACAGAAAGTGACGCGAAACCTCTTGCAGGAAGGCAATGACCCGCGCGGGCGAATCTATTTCTGGCTCCACGAGCAGCAAGTCACCGAGGGGATTGATCCCGATACCGATTACGCCGCCGTGCATGCCGGCGCAATTTCCATCACGCCGCTCGAGCTCGATCACACCCACGCCGAATCCTTGAATCACCTCTCCCACTGGACCAAATTCCTCGAAGCCGAATTCAAGAAATAGCCTTGTCCGAGAGTGCGTGACCCTGTGGACTGCGGGAGCGCGCTCCCACTTTCGTGCTGGGAGCTTTTCCTCTCAGCGCATCAACCCGGTCGAAGCCGGAGCATTCCTCGCCTCAAGAAGCGCTGGCAAGCCGTCGAGCGCCCAATCAATTGCGCTCGGCTTTCGATCACACGCCCTTGGCGGGAACAAGCGACCACAGTTTTTTCAAGTAGCTGTCCAGCTCGCGAATCCGGAACAGTTTCGCGAGGACTCCCGTCAGCACCACTCCCACGCACGTCACCGCTGTCAGCACCAGCAGTGCCCCCATAAAGCGCTGCCAGCCGATGACGGTCTCAAGAAACTTCGTCAGTTGGAAGCAGGCGAAGCCGGCCAGCATCGAAACAAAGCATACTTTCAAGAAGAATAAGACCATTCCACCCGCTTCTCGATTTGCCGTTCGACGATTGAGCAGAACAAACAGGACGACAGTATAGAAAATGATGCCGAGCGAACTCGCCAGTGCCAGGCCCAGGTGCTGTTCGCGCCGGACCAGCCACCAGTACAAGGGCAGGTTGACGATTGTGAATCCGGTCCCGACCAGCGCTGGCGTCAGCGTGTCGCGCGTCGCGTAGAATCCGCGCGCCAGAATGTATTGCGCGCCCCACGCGAACATCCCGATCGAGAAGATTGCTAGCGTCGCTGCCGTCGCCTGCAAATCCGGCGCGCGCAGACGCGTGTGCGAGAACACCAGATAAACCAGCGGCGTGCTTTGAGCGATCGTGAGAGCGGAAATCGGCAGCAGCAGGAACATCAAACCCTTGAGGGTGGAATTCAGGACGCGGTTCAACTCGTCAAATTTCCTCTCCGAATAGAGCGTCGCCAGGATGGGAAATGACGCGACCCCGACGGCCTGCCCGACCACTCCCAGCGGCACGCGCATCAACGTTTTGGCATAGCTGAGCCATGTGATCGAAGCGGGCTGCAGGTACGACCCGAACCAGCGGATGATCCAGTCGTCGGTGAACGAAAGCGAAAGCGCGAGCATGATCGGGATCGCGAGTTTGATGAATAGCCGGAAG
>JBGQEW010000043.1:0-17723 GCA_041496565.1 Terriglobia bacterium
GCCGGCACGGTGACCAACTTCGCTGCCTGGGGTATGTTCATCGACAAGTACGCGGTCTGCAGCGGGAGTTCGCTGGTCCAAGGCACCATTAGCGGGCCTGTGTTCACCAACGGCGGCTGGACATTTTCAACCGGAACAACCGGATACATCTTCACCGACCCGGTCGGCAGCGCCTCAACCACCGCAGGCTACTTGTTTACGAGCAATAGCGAGTGCGATGCGAAAGCGGCGCCGAAATATACCTGCACCACCTCTGGGAGCAGTGGATGCAAGAACCAGACGATCGCTCCCACCTTCCAGGGCGGCTTCAACCTTGGTCAGAACAAAGTGCCACTGCCAACAAACGATTTCAGCCAGGCGTGGGCCGCGGTGGATGGAGTTGGATCCGGTGAACCCGATTATAATTTTACCAACAAGAATGCGGACCTCCACAGTTCTATGCTCAAGACCGTCACGGGCGCGTCCTATCCAAGCGGCGGTGCATCCTCCGGGGTATTCGTCCCCTATCAATCTGTTAGTGGTACCAACACCGTCTCCGGAGGAGGGATCTATGTCGAAGGCAATGCGAATGTGACCATGTCGATTGGCACCACCACGATCGGCGGCACGTCCGTTCCGACCCAGATCTTCTCCATCGCGCAGGGTTCTACAACCACGACTGTTACCATAACCGTTCCCCCGGCGGGGAGCGCGAGCAACCTTTACACAACCAGAGTGAGCAACGGCACGACAACAATCAACTTGGCCGGTGTGCCCGCAAACTGTAGTGGCGCCCCCCCGCCAGGTGGCTCACCGTGTACCAGCTCCACGGCAGGCAGTTCGCCAGGCACGATGCTTTATGTGGACGGCACGATCAGCTCACTCGGCGGCACCCATAATGGCTCGGGCGCGAGCTTGCCCGCGGTCCAGGATGGCGCCGCTGTGACCATCACCGCGAAAAACGACATCGTCGTGACCAGCGATATTCTTTACAAGAGCGAGCCGGTCACCCTCACGACAGCCGATGCCCTGATTCCGGCAAACGATCACGGACAGGTGCTGGGGCTGTTCACGGCCACTGGAAATGTCAAATTGCAGAATTCCCAATCGTCGGGAAATCTGGAGATTGACGCAAGCATCGCCACCATCTCTCAGACTGGCAGCGGCGGCATCGTCAACACGGGCTCGGCGATCGGCACGCTGACGATCGTGGGTGGCCGCATCCAGAACACGATCCAAAACATCAATTCGAGCAAACGCAATGTCTTTTTTGATCGTCGCTTTTCTTCCGGGGGCTTCGCTCCGCCTTGGTTCCCTTCGACAACGGTGTCCCCCGCGGGCCTCGCCACTTCCACGACAACGATCAGCCCGCCTCAGCGAACGAAGTGGGTCGTGGTCTATGCCGATTAAGGCGTCGCGTCCGTCAGGTTTCAGCGGCGTCAAACACGATTAAGTTCTCGCTGCCAAGTGCGCTGATCCAACGACAATTGTGAAGCGGGTTTTCCTGTCAAGAACGGCTCCTGGGTTCTAGGAGCCGTTCTTGTTTTTTAGGATGAGTACATGGCTGAGCCATAGGCCGGTCGTTCGAGGAGCCTTAGCTGCGCCAGCAACGTCAGGGTGATGGGCGAATGCGCACAGCGAAATTCGTGTTCATCGCAGGAACTGCGCAAGCGGGCGGGACGTCTGCGCGGCACAAACCTCCGGTGACATTCCTCACGTCGGTCGGCTGCGCTAGGCCGTCGAGAGGCTCGGCGTAGATCTTGTAATTTCGGCCCACCCGGAGCCGCTCGATTCGGAACGAGCCATCGAATTGGGCCGGCAAATTTGTCGCATCGCAGGACCAACCTCCCAGCACTCCCGCTATCACGACTCCCGTGTCCGCATCCAGGGCGACCACTTGCGCGCCGAATATTCCCGTCACTGATCCACCCGCGGACGGCGAAGGAAGAGCTGCGAGCGCGAAGGGATTAGCGGGGAAGACTCGTCCGGAAATTGTGCCGGCATGTACGGTGTCGCTTGGATCGGGATAGAGCACGCGGAGCCCGGTGCGATCGTCTTCGGCAAGCGGCGCATCAGGAAATTGAGCCGAGGGCCGGCTGCCAAGAAATGTTCCCGGTGGAGGCGCGTATGGAAACATCAGCGCGCGCCACACGGCAGAATGATCGAGGCCAAAAAAGTGGCCGAGCTCGTGCGCGAGCAGCGATTCCAGATCGTAGGCGCCCGGTGCGGCTGCGAGCGCGCCGGGAGTGGCAAACTTTTCCTGCCCGTCATTCCGGAATTGCACATCGGCGTCCAGAATTTCGCCGGCGAACGCGGAAGGTGCGCCCGCGCCCACGCTGACTCCGGGCCCATCGGCGGTCAAGGTCCGCGTGAAGGCCAGCACGCCGAAGGCGAAGGCGGCGCTCGACTGGTTGAAGCAAATCGTGTTCAGCCCGTCTGCGTTCGTGCCCTGATCGTTGCCGCAGGCGTTCTGCGCTGATGTCCGTACCAGCGGAGCGAGTCCATTGGCGAGCGTGCCAATGCTGAGGAGCGTACCACTCACACCCGTCCAGGCATCGAAGGCTTGTTTGATCGTCGTTTCCATCTCATCGAGTTGTGCGGGTGTGCCCTGCGCCGCGGTTGTCAGGATGCTCTGCGTCGCCGGGAGCGAAGTGCTCCAGCGCCGATTGATGGATGCCCCCGAGGCAAGGTTCCGATGGCCTGGCTGAGGGCAGCCGCCGCTGGCGGGCACGATGGAATCGAACGTGTAGCCGCCGGCGCACGGCGCCATGAACGCGTGGACGATGAGAGCGATTGCCGCGGCGCGGAGACTGGAGCTATTCATTGCTTGCTCCCGGTGAGCCGTCCCGCGGCTTCGACGCGTTCGCGCAACTCGTCGAGCGAAAGGTTTCGGATGCCGCTTTCGCGAAACTGATGCGTGGCAGAGTCCAAAAACGCGAAGCCCGCGGCGTCTTGTGTGACCCGCTCGAGCCTCGTGCGCGGATCGCGAGAGATGCGAAACGTTCCCTGCGCCCAGCTCGTCACCGTGAAATCGCCTGTTCTCGTCGCCTCGAGAAAAAGGATGACTTCTTCGCCCCGGCGAAATCGCGGCACGCCGGGCACGGTTGAAATCAGATGGCCGGCGTGCCCTCCGATCAATCGTACGCTGAGGATCGCGGGCGCGATGCCTTTCCACGCCTCTTCGGTTTCGAAGGTCGAAAACGTCCAGATTTCACCGTCTTGCCAGCGAGCCTCCGTCGAAACGCAACGGGCGCGCACAACCATCGAGGCGGCCGAAGTCATTTGCTCGACGGATAAGTGCGCGAGGGTTGTGGCCACAGCGGCGCCGCAGAATGCCAGCATCGTCACAACGGCGAGCGCGCGAACGAGTTGGAATCGTCGCGAGAACATCAGTTCACCTCCAGAAAGCCGGTCGCGGCGGCGCGGTCATGATTGGTTGTGGTGATGAGCAGGGTCCGCGGGCCCGGTACCGTTGCATTCGAAATGATCAGATCGAGACGGATGGTGTTGGGAAATCCACCTGAAATTGCCGATGCGGATACGGAAATGTCGTTTGAGGAAGGCCCGCTCAACTCGTACGTGAAGGAAGGATCGAGGGTGTTGCCGTGCACGCACAGGCTGATCGTGGCCGTGCCCGATGCGGGCCGCGTGACGAATAGGGGCAAGCCTTGAATCGTGCAGACGGAGTCTCCGATGAGCAGTCCGGCGAAATCCACGTTGATCTGCGACGGTGTCGTGCCGGCGGTGGTGGGCTCGAAAACTACGATGTCTTTGTCGGATGCAACCGGCAATGAAGCGCTGAGCGAAATGACTTCCTCAGCAATTGAAAATGGCACGATGACGAACGGCACGGGATTCGAAAGCCGCTGCGGCGAACCGGGATTTTGCACTTGCACCAGGAAGGTCGCCGCGGCGCCGGCGTCCGACGGCTGAAGCGTTGTGGTGCAACGATTTGAGCTCGGGCAAACCGTGGCGCGCGGCGTGCCGCCGAGCAGAATGACGGACGCGCTGCTTCCGCTGCCGGGAAAATAATTGAGCCCTCCTACGGCAAGTGTGAAGCTGTCGGCCACGCCTGCCATCACGCTCGACGGCAGCAGCGTTTCGATTGTGGGGCCATCGGTGATAGCGACCGTGGCAGAAGCAGACTGCGATGGATCCGCCAAGCTGATTGCCGTGACCGCGATCGCATTCGGAGAGGGCGCGGACGCGGGCGCAGTGTAGAGGCCGGCGCTCGAAATGGTTCCACACGAGCTGCCGGAGCAGCCCTGGCCCGCGACCGCGCTGCTGATGCTCCACGCCACGCCCGTGTTCGATGAGCCGATTACACTCGCGAAGAATTGGCGTGTGCTGCCGGGCTGTCCCGCCGGGGGGAGGAACGCGAAGCCGGGCGAGACGCTTATGGACACGGAAGCCGGCGGGGCGATGATCACCTGTGCGCTGCCGAACACCGATGGCGCAACCTCACTCGTTGCGACAAGGGTGACGACGCTCGGCGAGGGAACGACGGCTGGCGCGAGGAAATCGACGCTTCCCGAGATTGCCGCTTGCGGCGCGGCGCACGGACTCGAGCCCAAGAGGCAAATCAGCCCAACCGTTGTATCGCCGTTGACGATTCCATTCACCGTCCAGTTGACGGCAGTATTCGTGGCGTTCGCCACTATGGCGCTGAACGCAGCGCGCTGGCCCACGGAGACCCTCGCGGAACTGGGCGTCACCGTAACCGAAATATTCGCGCTGATCGTCACGGTCGCCGTGGCGGACTGCGATGGATTCGACTGGCTGGCCGCGCGAATCGTGACGGGATTCGACGGCGGCAGGCTGTTCGGCGCGATGTACGTGGCCAGGTTTGTGCCTGTGTTCGTGATCGTGCCTACAATGGGGCTTCCACCGATGATGCCGTTCACGTCCCACGTAATCTGTGTTCCCGGGGGGACGCAGAGTATGGCAGTGAAACTCTGCGATTGGCCCACGGCGGCGCTGGCCGTGGCGGGAGAAATCGAATTCGAGGAGCAGAGAATATTCACGCCGGCGTTTGCAACAGCGGAAGGGTCGGCGGCGCTGGTGGCCTTCACGTTAACCGTTGGTGGCGAGGGTATTGTCGCTGGAGCCGTGTAAGTAGCGGAATTGGAACCTGCCGGTGAAATCGTGCCGAGGGTTGCATTGCCTCCCGCGATTCCGTTCACGCTCCATGTAACTGACGTATCGGGATTGCCGGACGCCGTCATGCTCACGGTGAAGACTTGCGATGCGCCCGGAACAAGGTTGGCTGAATTTGGCGCCAGGCTCAGCGCGACATCACTCTTGATGCTGACCGCAGCGGTATCATTCTTCGTTGGGTCAGCCTGGCTCGTTGCCGTAATCGAGACGATTGCGGGCGCGGGCAAGATTCGCGGCGCGGTGTAGAGTCCTGCGATCGTAATGGTTCCGGCGGTGGCGTTCCCACCCGCGATTCCGTTCACGCTCCAGTTGACCAGCGTGTTGGCGCTGCCCGTGACCGTGGCGCTGAATTGCTGCGATTGTCCTAGGAACAGGGAAGCCGACCCTGGTTGAACACTGACGGATAAGGAAGGAGGTGGCGTGGAAATTGAACTGACACTGCCACAGCCGGTCAAACAAGCCATGCATGCGAGCGCAACGGCGACAGCCACGTGGCGTCTGCTCACGCGCGCGCGTTCTGAAACCAACCCGCTCCAACAATTTTTTCGGCAGGACATACTGCCACATCAAGGCAAGACGTGTGCCAACTCGGGTCAGCAGTGCTCCGCGAAGCGAAGATGACTTCTCAGCTTCGAGAGAGCCATCGCATAACTTGCTAATGCTTTCAAAACAGAAGTCTTAAAACGCGAAGGCCAATGGAAAAACCGTGCAGTTGTGGAAATGCCGGGCGGCTCGCGGCGATACGCGGGTGCCTTGCCTGTTTCATACTGGAACACAAAGTGGGAATCGCAGCCCGTGTTGGCATCGCTCGTCAATCACGCCTCGGTTCGCCTCCACGAATGTTCACCTCCTCGCTTGGCTGACGCGGCGTTTGACTTGGATGCGAGCGCGCCGAATAATGCGGGCATGGCAAAGCCGGAGATCAGTCGCCGGATCAAGAGCTATTCCGCGGCCACTGGATACGTTTATCAGTATCAATTCCAGGAAATTCAACCATCGCGCCGGGGACTCCACGCGGGCAAGGATTACGTCTATCTGGTTTCGGTTGACCGCAAGACCATGTTTTCGCTGCGCGTGTTTGTGCGCCGCGACGCCGTGGAACACTGGGGCAAGCGGGCAGGCCGCGCGATGAGCGGCACCGAAGAGTATGCCGTAGCGAAAATGCGCCTGTTCCAGGCGTTCGATGAGATCGAAAGCCTTTCGCCCGGCACGCATGAACTGGTCGTGGACGAATCGAATCTCGAAGCGCTGCTCGCACAGCTTGATCTATAGAGTTGAACGTCAAGACTTGAACTCCAACTGTTCGGCCAAACGCCATAAACGAGCTAAAGCACTGGCAGGAAATAGTGAACCGAAAAGCCGCGAGTGGCGTCTGGCAGTATAGGACGGCGATGAATGCACTGGTGGGCAGCTATCCGGGATGTGGCGTGAGTCTGGACGCGTCGCTCGAGCAGGAATTCGAGCAACGGCTGGCGGATTGCCCCACTTTGGCGTTCCGCGTCGCGCTCGGCGTAATGCGAAACCGCGCCGAGGCGGAAGATGTGGCGCAGGACGCGCTGCTTCGCGCCTACCGCAATTTTCACCGGCTGCGCGACCGCGAGCGGTTCCGGGCGTGGCTCGTGCGCGTGACGTGGCGAATCGCTCTCGACCGCATCCGTTCGGCGGGGCGGCGCGAGCGCCGCGAGCTAGCGTCGCTTGTCCCGGTGCCGGAGTCAACGGCAGAGGATGTAGCAGCGTCGAGCGAATTCGGGCGGTACTTGCACGCCGCGATTGACGAATTGCCGGAAAAGCTGCGCTTGGTGGTCATTTTGAATGCCATCGAGGGCCACGATGTTCATGAAGTGGCGCGGCTGCTCGACGTGCCCGAGGGCACGGTGAAGTCGCGGATATACATGGCGCGAAAACGTTTGGCGGAGACATTGCGATGGGCTGCGAACAGTATCAAAGCTGGATGACGGACGCGGCGCTCGGCGCGCTGTCGGCGGAGCGCGAAGCGGACCTGCGCGCGCATGTTGTTCTCTGCGCATCTTGCCGCGAGGAGCTTGATCGCTCGCGCCAATTGCTCGCAGCGATTGATCGCGCCACGGCCGTGACGGTGAGCGCTGAGCCTTCGCCGCAGTTTGTGGCGCGAGTCCGCCGGCAAATGGCCGAAAGGAATGAGCCATTGCGCCCGCGGCTGGCGGCGTGGTTTCCGGTGGCCGCTGGCGCGCTGGCGCTTGTGGCCTTGCTGGCGTTCTGGCAGCGGCCGCAGCCGTCGTCAACTCGGGGGCCATCGAATGCACCGCCCTCCACGCATGAAATTGCCTCCACGAAGTCGGTTACCCCATCAGTTCCAACGCCTGCGACTATTTTGAAATCCTCCGTGCCTCGGGCGGGGATTGCACTGCCGCACCGCGTCGAGCGAACAACACCCAGCCGTGGCACGATCGCCCCGCCGAAGCTCCCGCCGGCGCTGGAAGTTCTGGTGCCGCCGGGCGAATGGCAGGCGCTCGCGAAATTTGCGGCCGCGCTCAAGAGCGGACGCATCGAAGGTGCCCAGCTCGAGAAGCACATTGAAGAAACGCGCAAGCCGCTGAACGTGGTAGCACTCGAAGTCCCGTCGATTGAATTGCCGTTGCTCGGAGCGGAAACGCCTGCGAATGAATCTGACAATCGCTGAACGCGCCATGCCCCGTCGGCGTCTTGCTGTAGAACAGGAATTTCACACGATCTCGAAGGAGCAGACAATGAAGCCGATGCGAATGCTGGTGGGAATCCTGGTGGTGATGACGGCTTTGGCTGGCGCCGTCCGCGCCCAGGAACAGCCGAAGGCCGGTGACGGAGCCGCTGCCTTCACGCAGTTGAAGCTGCAGGTCATCCTGACCGAGATGGATGGAACCAAGAAAATCAGCAGCTTGCCTTACGTTCTGCGGGTTCCTGCGCCCGACAGGGAGGACCGCAGCACGTCCACTCAACTGCGAATGGGCGTGCGTGTTCCGATCGCCGTGGGACAGAAAGAGAACAGTTTCCAGTACGTCGATGTGGGAACGAACATCGACTCTTGGGCGCGAACCGGCGAAGACGGGCGTTTCAAGCTCCATCTCAGCGTGGAACGCTCTTCTGTCTACACGTTCAGCTCAATTGAAAAATCGGTCGAGTGGACGCCGGAACAGCGCGCACCCAGTTCTCAGCCGATCCTGCGCGAATTCCGCAACTCGTTCGACCTGCTGATCCGCGATGGGCAGACAATTCAAACCACAGTTGCGACCGATCCGTTAAGCGGACACGTGCTGCTGATGGATGTCACGATCAGTGTGGAGAAGTAGCCGGGCGAAGAAGCGGGGCAGGGAACAAAGAGCCGTGAAAACAAATGAGGCGTTCCGACTTATGGCCGGAACGCCTCGAGTTTTTTCAGCTCAATTCGCTTATGGCTGGAACGGGCTGACCGGGTTGCCGTGCGATGGTTCCGCCAGGTTGGCAGCGACGGCGCCGCCCACCAAACCGCCGGCAATAAAGGCGCCCACCAGAATGATCATTCCCCTCGATGATTTGGCTGTCTTGACACCGGAGGGAGCTCCCGAAGCCATGCTGACGTTCACTGCCGAACCTTCCGGCACCGTCGTGCTCCTGCCATCATGCTCCGTCGTGATCACTACAGAACCTTTTTCCGCGCCGATGATCGCGGCGATCGAGCTGAGGACCGAAATGTAGGCAGAACCGCCCTCGGCGGGGCGGATCACCGCGTCCGCGAGGATGGCCTCAATAGGTGCCTGCTGGGTGCTCCGAAACCGGGCTGCGCCGCGCTCAACTTCGAGCTGAACGCTCGGACCGTTCGCGCTCTTGCGAATTTGGACTGTGCTATTCCCGGCGACGAACAACTTCGCTCCGCCCGGCAGGGAAACCCAGGCGCTACCTTGCTGTTCCGTGCGGATGATATCTCCGCTGTAAAGAGTGGTGCCGCCCACGAGCGACGAGCCGTGGACCGTGGCGGATCTGCTATTCTGAACTGTGCCGACCGCGTTTGAGACTGCCCAAACTGGCACAGTGATCAGAATTCCCAAGAGCAACGCCATCGCCTTCTTGAAAGCCATCGAGTCGACCCCCTATTAACCGGTTAAGAGTCAATAGCTTCTGCCCTTATGCAAACTCTTGCACATCGTATCAGAATGCTGGTTGATGTCAAGTATCTATGACGTATAGGACCATGATTCATAGGATACAACCTGATTGGATCTATTCCCGTTGCGGAAGGTTGCCTCGCAGGGCGGGCTCGAGCTGTGGTTTGAGAAAGGAATAGCCGAGACCGGATAGCCGCTCCGGCAGTGCGCGCTGGCTAGCCAGGAGGAGCGCTTCCGCCATCTCGCCGAGGGCAAGCCGGAGGGCGAACGAGGGGGCCGGAAAGAAGGCCGGCCGGTGCAGAGTGCGGGCCAGAATCCGAGTAAATTCGACATTCCGCACTGGATTCGGCGCCACGGCGTTGACGGGGCCACGCAGTTCCGGAGCGGCGAGCGTATATCGAATGATGCCAACCGCGTCTTCAAGCGCCAGCCATGACATCCATTGTTCGCCCGAGCCCAGCCGGCCACCTAGACCCAGACGAAACGGCATGAGCATTCGCGGGAGCGCGCCGCCGTGCGCGGCCAGGATCACGCCGAAGCGCAGAATGACGGTGCGAGCTCCAAACGATGCTGCATGCTGCGCCTCAGCCTCCCAATCGCGCGCAAGCTGCGCGAGGAAATCGTCGCCCGGAGCGCTCGATTCGGTGAGCGTTTCGTCTCCGCGGTTGCCGTAGTACCCGGTCGCTGACGATGAGAGGAAGGCCGCCGGCGGTCGGCGCAATTTGGAGAGTTGCTCGACGAGGCTGCGCGTCGCGTCAACACGGCTGCTGCGAAGAATTTTCTTCCGCGCCGCGCTCCAGCGACCTTCTCCGATGGAGGCTCCCGCTAGATTCACGAGCGCGTCCGCGCCTTCCGCAGCAGTTAGGTCCAGCGTGTTCGCCACCGGGTCCCATTGCACATCGCCCGCCCCCACCGGACGGCCCGGCCGCACCAAGCATCCAATGGTGTGTCCATCCGCGCGCAAGGAGGCGAGGAGCGCTGTCCCAAGCATTCCTGATGAGCCAGAGACCAGAATTTTCATGGCAGGTTTGCCGCGAAGTATTGCAGAGTCGCCGCGGAAACAGATCGAGCCTACGGCGCATAAGCCGTGGCGTCAAGTGAACAGAAGAGATCGGCTCGGCCAAGCGGCGACTGGGTTGCGCAAGCCGAGGTACAGGATTGTGATCCGCGTGGGTGTTCGATTTCAGTTTGCGAAGTGAGCTAGAATCGACGCTTTGTCCTACTCATTCCGCGGTGAACGTTTATTCGCAAAGGATTCTGTGAGGTGAGGATGAATCGGCATCGGAAAGCTACCGCGCTCGCGGCCACGTTGGGCGCAGCAGTTCTTGGCAGTGCATGGCTTTTCTTGGCTGCGGCGCCGGTCCGCGTGGACGCTCCGGCGGGCATTCGTGGATTCGCGGCAGCGCGAGTGGCGCACGAACGCGAGCTCGAACAAAAACTGCAGCAAATCCCCGACGCCGATCATTCCGAAAAACATTTACAGCGCTTGACCGCCGAGCCGCACATGGCCGGCACGGAGGCCAGCCACCGCGTAGCCGAATGGCTTCGCGATCAATATCGCAGCTACGGATTCGACTCCGACATTGTGAGCTACAGCGTGTGGCTGCCCCAGCCAGTGGAAGTGAAGCTGGAGCTCATCGAGCCGGAGAGAAAGGCCCTCGCGACTCCGGAAGCTCCGTTTAAAGGGGACAAGGACACCTACGACAAACGCGCCGTCGTCGGCTTCAACACTTATTCGCCGTCGAGTGACGTGACTGCCCCCGTCGTGTACGTCAATTACGGAATGACGGAAGACTACGAGAAACTCGCCGAGCTCGGCGTGAACGTGGAAGGCCGCGTGGTCATCGCGCGCTATGGCCGCGGCTATCGCGGCATCAAAGCGAAACTCGCGGAAGAGCACAAGGCCGCGGCGCTGCTGCTCTATTCGGATCCCGCCGATGACGGCTACGCCGCCGGCGATCCCTATCCGCAGGGCCCTTGGCGGCCGATGACCGGCATCCAGCGCGGTTCAATCCTTTATACGGAGGTGTATCCGGGCGACCCGCTGACGCCCGGCACTGCCGCCACCCAAAATGCCAAGCGGCTTGCGCCCAACGATGCACCCAACTTGCCGCGAATTCCGGCGCTACCGATTAATGCACAAGACGCGGCCGCGATCCTGCCGCATCTCGACGGTGTGCGCGTACCGCGCGAATGGCAGGGCGGATTGCCGTTCTCCTATCATGTGGGGCCCGGCCAGGCGAAGGTCCACTTGAAGCTCGTGATGGATTACAAGCAGCGGAACCTCTACGACGTGATTGCCAAGTTGCACGGGACAAGCGACGACGAATGGGTCCTTCTCGGCAATCATCACGATGCGTGGGTCTTCGGCGCCGCCGATCCCTCGAGCGGCACAGCGGTGATGCTCGAGACCGCGCGGGCGCTCGGCGAACTGGCGCGCTCGGGTTGGAAGCCGCGGCGCACGATCGTGATGTGCCATTGGGACGGCGAAGAGCCGGGCCTGCTGGGCTCCGTGGAGTGGGTCGAGGACAACCTGGCCGATTTGCGTTCGAAGGCCGTCGCCTACATCAATGTGGACGTCGGCGTGACGGGGCCGAACTTCGGCGCCTCGGCCGTCCCGTCTCTGAAGGAGTTCGTGCGCGAGGTCACTCGCGATGTAACGGATCCGCAGACCGGCCGCAGCGTCTACGATGCCTGGAAAGCGCGCGTGGCGCGAGGCGTGACGCAACGAAGCGGCACGGCACGCGATGAGCTTCCGCCGGCGCGTGAGGGCGATGTGCCGCTCGGCAATCTCGGCGCGGGCTCGGATTTCTGTCCTTTCTTTGACCATGCAGGCATTCCCTCGATTGACGTTGGATCGGGCGGCGATTACGGCGTTTACCACGCGCTCTATGATGATTTCTATTGGATGAAACACTTCGGCGATCCTACGTTCGCTTATCATGCGGAAATGGCGCGCATCATGGGAACGATGGCGCTGCGCCTCGATGAAGCGGACCTGCTGCCGTTTGATTATGCCGCCTACGCCTCGGAGATCGAGCAGGCGGTGGACACTCTCGAGAATCGAGCGAAGGCTGCGGGCGACATCCATTTTGATTTTAAGGCCGCTTCGGATGCGGCCGCGGAGCTGACGACGGCGGCGTCGCACGCGCGCGTGGCCCTCGCGGCTGTGGCTGCAGCGCCGCCGGAAGCAGCGCGAGCGAAGGAAATGGACCGCGCGTTGGTGACTGTCGAGCAAGCGCTGCTCGCGCCCGACGGTTTTGCGGGCCGGCCGTGGTACAAGCACACGATCTACGCCCCGGGAAGTTACGCGGGTTATGCCGCGGTGGTCATGCCGGGCGTCAGCGAGGCGATTGACCGCAGAGATGCCGAAGGCGGGAAGCGTGAACTGGCTTCGCTGGCGGCGGCGTTGCGCCGCGCTGCGGCGCAACTCGACGAAGTGCCGCGATTAGCAAAGGGAGAGTAAGGGAAGCATCGGAGAAGCGAGCGCGATGGCGGCGAAGAGCGGCCACGCGATAGAATGGGTAACATGCGAGTGAGGGTCCTCTTTTTCGGGCAATTGAAGGAAATTGTCGGCCGCGCCGAGGATGAGGCCGAACTTTCCGAAGGCGCGCGCGTGGAGGATCTCTTCGCCCGTTACGGCAATCGCTTCCCGAAGCTCGCGGAGTTTCGCCCGTCCCTCATCGCGTCGGTGAACCAGGAGTTCGCCGATTGGCGCTCGCCGCTCGCAGGCGGCGATGAAGTTGCGTTCCTGCCGCCGGTCAGCGGAGGCGCCCACGCAGCCGTGGCTGGGGATCTTGTCCGGCTGGTCCGCGAGCGGATCGCGGCGGAAGAAATTGTCTTGAACGTGAAGGCGCCGGAAGATGGCGCCGTGGTGGTGTTCGACGGGATCGTCCGCAATCATTCGCGCGGCCGTCGGACGCTCTATCTGGAATACGAGGCCTACGAGCCGATGGCGCTCGCGAAGATGCGCGAAATCATCGTGCACACGCGCGAGCGATTCGCCATTCATCGCATCGCGATGGTCCACCGCCTCGGCCGGCTCGAAATTGGCGAGACGAGCGTGCTGATCGTCGTCGGCTCGCCGCACCGCGGCGCGGCGTTCGACGCCTGCCGCTTTGCCATTGACACGCTCAAGCGCACCGTGCCCATCTGGAAGAAGGAATACTTTGCCGATGGCGCCGTATGGGCCGAGGGCGAAACTCCCTCCGGGGAAGCCTTTTCCCGCCAGGATGAATCGAAACCCTAGATGAAAAAGCCGGTATTACTTGGGGCCGCGTTCGCGCTGGTCCTCTCGCTTGTTTCCGCGTTGGGGGGCGGCCAGGCAGCTCCGTCGCAGAAGCCGCCCGACGGGCAGAAGCCGCAGATCTCGGTCGAAGTGGACCTGGTCAGCATTTTGACGAGCGTGCTCGACTCGAACGGCCGCCCCGTCCTCGATGTGCCGAAAGAATCCTTTGAAATGTACGAAGAAGGCGCGCCCCAGAAAATCGAGCGATTCGAGGCGGAAACCAATCGTCCGCTCGACCTGGTTCTGATGATTGACACGAGCGCGAGCGCCTACATGGAGCTGCAGTTTGAAGGCGAGGCTGCGGCGCATTTCATCCGGCAAGTGGTGCGCAAGGGTGACCGGCTCTCCGTGTTCCAGTTCACCGATGCAGTGATGCAGCTTTCCGATTTCTCCGATGATGTGCCCGCGCTGCAAGCGGCTGCCCGGCGCATCACCTCCGGGGGCGGCACGTCGCTCTACGACGCGATCTTCCTGGGGTCGCAGGCGCTGGCGCGGCGGCCGGCCGAGCGGCGGCGCGTGGTCGTCCTCGTCACCGACGCGGGCGAATCCACCAGCGTGGCGAAATTCGACGAGGCGCGGCGTCGCGCGATACTTTCGGGCACGCTGCTCTATACCATTCTGATCCGTGCGGTGAAAAACGAGAACGGTCGCAACACCGCCGGGGAACACGCAATCGAAACGATTACCGATTCAACCGGCGGAGCGATGTATTATCCCGATGAGTTGCGCCAGCTCGACGCCATGTTTGAACGCATTGATCGCGAGCTGCGTACGCAATACTTGCTCGGCTATTATCCGAATCCGCGGCCCGCGTCCGGCAGTTACCGCCGTGTCGAGGTCCGCGTGAAAGGCAATTACACGCTTCACTATCGCAAGGGATATTTCGCCGGAGGATACGCGCAGTGAGCGGCGCGGCTTCGAGTCCCACGCATTTCCTCGAAGTCGCGGTGGACGCCGCGCGCGAGGCCGGCGCAATCCTGTTGGCGGAAGCCGACCGGCCGGTGAAGGTCACCTACAAGGGCGAGGTGGATCTGGTCACGGAGGCCGACCGGAAATCGGAGGCAGCCGTGGTGGCGCGGCTGCGCAGCCATTTTCCCCAGCACGCCATCGTCGGGGAAGAGGGCGGATCGTCGGGAGCGGTTGCGGGAGCACCAGCGGGCGCGCGTAACTGCTGGTACGTCGATCCTCTCGACGGCACCACGAACTTCGCGCACGGCTATCCGTGTTTTGCGGTCTCCATTGGTTTGCTCGAGGAGGGCGAGCCCCTCGTCGGCGTCGTCTACGATCCATCGCGCCGCGAGCTTTTCACCGCGGTGCGCGGCGAAGGCGCGTACCTCGATTCAAAGCGAATTCGCGTCTCTTCGGTCGAGCGGCTTTCAAAAAGCCTCGTCGCTACCGGCTTTCCCGCGCACAAGCGCACGCAAAATCCGAACATTCATTATTACTGGGAGTTCACCTTGCGTTCACACGGCGTGCGCCGCGATGGCTCGGCGGCGCTCGATCTTTCTTATGTGGCTTGCGGGCGGTTCGACGGCTTCTGGGAATTCGGCTTGAAGCCCTGGGACACCGCCGCGGGCCTGCTTCTGGTGCGCGAAGCCGGCGGCATCGTCACCGATTTCAGCGGGCGGCCGTATCATCCCGGGGACTACGAGATTCTCGCCTCCAATGGCCGCATCCACTCCGAAATGCAGCAGCTCGCCGCCGATATCGCCGAGCGGGCGTCACTCCAGTCTTAAACCACATCGGCAATGGTTCCCGCGGCTTACTTTACTTTTGCGAGCGCTTGGGAGACTTCCTGGAGATCGGGCACCGTGGGGATGTCGTACTGCTTGAACCAGGCGACTTTTCCCGCCTTGTTGATGATGGCGATGGCGCGGCCGGTGATGCCCTTATCACCCAGATAAACGCCGAATTGATCGGCGACGGCGCCTCGCGGGTGGAAATCCGCCAGCAGCGGATACTGAATGCCCATCTTCTCGGCAAAAGCTTTGTGCGACCAGACGCTGTCCACGCTCAGGCCCAGGACTTGCGCGTCGAGCTGTTCGAGTTTCTTCATGTCGTTCACGAAGCACGCGTGCTCATTCGTGCACACCGGGCTCCAGTCGAGCGGGTAGAAAACGATGACGACGTTCTTCTTGCCTCGGAAATCGCTGAGCTTGATCTCCTTCTGGCTTTGATCCTTCAGCGTGAATTCGGGGGCGGACGCTCCTACGGCAATAGCCATTTTCCCTCCTCAGATTTGGCTCTCGCGGGCAACCGGCGATGATCCCACCTTCCCGTCGCGAGCGCCTGATCATAGCCCAACCCGCTCACGCTGACAAACCGGGCGCAAAAGGAGCGAGTTCCCCGGCGGGGTGCCATTCTGCTACCATGCAGCAAGTTAAAAACGGGCAGCGCCGCAGCGCCTGTGCGCAATCGCCGATGGGGCATTGGGGGGAGCGAAATTGTTGGCGCGCGTGACACATGAGCAGGCTTATCCGGGCCTCGCGTTCCGCCCGGCCAGCCGCAACTGGTGGGCATGGCTGAAGGGCACGCCGGCGGAATGCGTCCACCTCGACCCCGCGCAGGACTGGATGGCCACCCTCGTGCCGGACGTGCTGTACTTACGCGGCAAGGCGGCAGCGCGCCGTCAGCCGAAGCGGCCGGAGGTTTCGCTCTGCCGCTCGTGTCTGATTGATGTGCTGATGGAGGAGCTCTCGGCGTACTCTGGGCGCGTAGTGGCGTTCGAGCCCGATCCGGACAAGTTCAGTCAATATTTTTTCGTGGGCGCGCCCGATTTTGAGGCCGCGGGCCTCGAACGCGAAGTGGGCGCGGCAATCGAGCACCGTTTGACATCCGCAGCCGGCACGTGCGAGGAATGCTCGCGGCCCGCGGCGTGGCTGTGGCTTTCGCGCGCGCAAGTCGCGAGCCTCGACGACGTGAGCGCGATCGCCGCCGCGCCCGGAGACCGCCTGTGCACCGCGCACGGCGCTGCAAGATTCTGCCGCGCGCTTACGGCCATCTCGGAGGCGAATGTGTTTTACATCAACGTGCCGTACGGTGATTCCGGCGCCTACGTCTGGATTTAGGCGTCGGGCGCGAGAACGCTCGCCGTTTGGGAGGCTTTATGGCAAGCTCAGCAAAGCCGGGACCGGCCATGCAACTGCGCGAAGCGGTCGAGAAATATCTGGCGGCATCGGGAGGCTACGGCAATCCTGTGGCGCTCGGCCGCTTCGGTTTGCCCCACCTGGAGACGGAGCGCATCTTCAGTCTCTTCGACGAGGATTACCACATCAGCCGGTTTTTCCATTTCACCAGCGAGGCCGGCGAAACCTACGACATCAACGACTTCCCCTACACCCACGTCTCCATCGACGCTGAGGTCCAAACGATTTTGTAGCCTTCTCGCGCGGATGGGCGCGTAGCGCGACTTCCCCGCAAGGCCGGAGTCCAAATTCATCGCGTTTCAATCTGGCACAGCAGTGCGCAATCGAACAGTTTCTCCACTCGGGAATGCGGATTTCGTTATTTGCTCTCACTCCAAGCGCAACAATTTGAGTGCATGACGACGGCCGAGAAGAAGCCTCGATTGGCCTCTCGCATGCTGATTTTAGCTCGGAGGTTGCAAAGTTGATTGCCACATCCATTGTGACGCCTGCTTGTGAGTTCGATCTCCGCAACGTTGAGAATGAAGAAGCCCGCAGCCTCCAGCACGCCTTGCTGCCGGGCGGCCCGATGGACGGGCCGATCTACGGAATCTCCTACCGGAATCATTCGGCTGCCGATGTCGGCGGCGATTTTCTCGACTACTTCTATTTGTCCGATGGACGCCTTGGCCTCTATCTGGCCGACGTGGTCGGCAAGGGATTGACCGCGGCGATGTACGCTACATTGGCGATGGGCACTCTCCGTGCAATTCACAAAACCGGCCAGCAGCCTGCCGACGTGCTCGAGTTGTTCAACCGGCGCCTGCGCGTGCGCCCGGTGCCGCATCGGTTTTGCGCCACGCTGTACGCCGTGTTCGATCCCGTGACGCTCGAGTTCCGCTGCTCCAACGCGGGCCTGCCCTATCCCATTCACATTTCTCGGGGAAGATGTCAGCCATTGGACGTTGGCGGAATTCCTTCTGGCATGTTCGACGGCGTTCGATACGAGCAGCACACTGTGCGACTGGCGCCCGGAGACGCCGTCTTGTTTGCTACCGATGGCCTTTATGAAGCAGC
>JBGQEW010000044.1:0-17035 GCA_041496565.1 Terriglobia bacterium
CGGAGGCGTTGGCGTAGCCGATGGCCGCAGGCACGCCGGAGTCGGGCACCGGCGAGACAAGGTCCGCTTCGACCGGATGTTCGAATGCCAGCCGCTCGCCGAGGCGCTCGCGGGTCTGGTTCACGGGACGGCCGAACACGAGGCTATCGGGCCGCGAAAAATAGACGTGCTCGAAGATGCAGAATTGGTGCGGCTTATCAGGGGCAAACCGGATAGTTTCGAGGCCGCTGCGCGAAATTCGCACCATTTCGCCGGGCTCGACTTCGCGGACGTATTCGGCATCGATCAAATCAAACGCGCAGGTTTCAGAAGCCACCACCCAAGCGTCGCCCAGGCGCCCGAGGCACAGCGGGCGGAAGCCGTGGGGATCGCGAATGGCATAGAGCTCGTCGCGCGTGAGCAGGATCACCGAGAATGCTCCTTCAATTTGACTGAGAGCATCGGCAACCGCGCCGGGCAAATTGCGCGCGGCGCTGCGAGCCACCAGGTGGACCATTACTTCGGTGTCGCTGGTTGTCTGGAAAATCGAGCCGCGGTGTTCCAATTTGCGGCGCCAGTCGAGCGCATTGGTCAGGTTGCCGTTGTGCGCGAGCGCGAGCTTGCCTTTGTTGCAGTCAATCATGATCGGCTGCGCGTTCAACAGCGAAGTATCGCCGGCAGTGGAATAGCGAGTGTGGCCAATCGCGACGGGTCCGGGCAACTGCTGAATCGCCTCGGGCGTGAAAACTTCATTGACCAGGCCCATGCCTTTGACGCTGTAGAGGTCCGCGCCATCGGTCGAGACGATTCCGGCGGATTCCTGGCCGCGGTGCTGCAACGCAAAGAGGCCCAGGTAGGTCAGCTTGGCGGCTTCGGCGTGTCCGAAGACGGCGAATACGCCGCATTCGTCGTGAAACTTGTCGTCGCGTTGGCGAGAGGTCCGGGTCATTGGTTCCTGAGTGTTTGTTCGAGTGAAACGCTCCACTGTTCACACAGCGAAGAAACGGGCGCCGCGATTCGTGGCTTGCCGTTCCACTGGATGCGGAATTCGCCGCGCGTGACGGTGCCAATTTCCTGTGCCAGAACACCGTATTGTGCCGCAATCGCGCCCAGCCGGGCAAGCGAGCCGGGCGAAACAGATACCACCGCGCGGGCGCCGCGCTCACCGAAGAGCGCAACTTCCGAAGGCTCAGCGCTATCAAGAGACACCTGGCCGGAAAGGCCGTCGCTCGCAAAGCAGCATTCCGCCAGAGTGACGGCCAGGCCGCCGTCGCTCACGTCGTGCGCCGAAGCGACGACACTTTCGGCGGCGAGAGCAACCAGGCAGTCAATCAAGCGCTTCTCCGCGGCGAGATCAATTGCCGGCGGCGCGCCGGCGACGATGCCCGAAATTGTCTTTGCGTATTCGGATGAGGAAAATTCGCGCGCGCGAGCGTCGTTGATCGAATGTGGCCGAATCTGCAGCGCGTCGAGCAGCACGATGAGATCGTCCGGACGGGTGAAAGCGAGGCCAAGGGCGAGCGAAGCGTCATCGAGAATGCCGAGGATGCCAATCACGGGCGTGGGATCAATCGCCTTGCCCAGCGTTTCGTTGTAGAAGCTGACGTTGCCGCCGGTGACGGGAGTGCCGAGCGCGCGACAGGCTTCGGCGATGCCGTCAATCGCTTCACTGAACTGCCACATCACTTCCGGCTTTTCGGGGTTGCCGAAATTCAGGCAGTTGGTGGCGGCGACCGGCCGCGCGCCCGAGCAAGCCACGTTGCGCGCCGCTTCGGCGACGGCATGCATCGCGCCCGTGCGTGGAGCGAGCGAGCACCAGCGGCCGTTGCCGTCCACGCTGAGCGCGAGGGCTCGCGGCGTGCCCTTGATGCGCAGGACGGCGGCGTCGCCCGCGTTGGGAGCGATGCGCGTGTTCGTCTGCACCATGTGATCGTACTGGTCGATGATCCAGCGCTTCGATGCGACCGCGGGGGACGCGAGCAACCGCACGAAATTGGCCGTGAGATCCTGGTCGCCCGCGGCGAATTCAACCAGGCCTGCGGCGTTTTCCACGGGCCGCGGAGGAGCGATCGACCGCTGGTAGACGGGGCCCTCCTCCGCGAGGGCGTGCGCGGGAATTTCCGCGGCGATGCGGCCGTCATCGAGCACGCGCACCAGGCCGTCGCCGGTCACGCGGCCGATTTCGACTGCGTCGAGCCCCCACTTCTCGAAAATTTTTAGAAGCTCAGCTTCGCGGCCGCGCTCGCCCACCAGCAGCATGCGCTCCTGCGATTCACTGAGCATGATTTCGTAAGGCGTCATGGCTGTTTCACGCTGCGGGACAAGCGCGAGGTCCATTTCGATTCCGGTGCCGCCGCGCGAAGCCATCTCGCAAGATGAGGAGGTAAGCCCTGCCGCGCCCATGTCCTGAATGGCGACGACGGCGCCGGTATGCATGGCTTCGAGGCACGCTTCGAGCAGCAATTTTTCCATGAAGGGGTCGCCGACCTGGACGTTCGGCCGCTTCTGTTGTGATTCTTCGCTGAATTCCGCCGAGGCGAGGAGCGAAGCGCCGTGGATGCCGTCGCGTCCGGTCTTCGCGCCGACGTAGATCACCGGGTTGCCGGGGCCGCGCGCCCGGGCGAAGAAAAGCTCTTCGCGCTTGGCGATGCCGAGCGCGAGGGCGTTGACGAGCGGATTGCGCGAATAGCAAGCCTCGAACTGAACTTCGCCGCCGACCGTCGGCACGCCGAAGCAGTTGCCGTAGGAACCGATCCCGCCGACCACGCCGTCGAGGATGCGCCGATTACGGGCGACCTCTTCCGGGCTGGCCCCCGCTGCGCCCGTTGTGATGGGCCCGAAGCGGAGAGAATCGAGCACAGCGATGGGCCGCGCTCCCATCGTGAAAATATCGCGCAGGATTCCGCCGACGCCGGTGGCCGCACCCTGAAACGGCTCGACAAAGCTCGGATGATTGTGCGATTCGATCTTGAAGACGGCGCAGAGGCCGTCGCCGATGTCCACCACCCCCGCGTTTTCTCCGGGGCCTTGCACCACTTGCGGGCCGCGAGCCGGTAGCCGCTTCAGGTGGACCTTGCTCGATTTGTAAGAGCAGTGCTCGCTCCACATCACGCTGAAGATGCCAAGCTCGGTGATGTTAGGCTCGCGGCCGAGAATTTTGAGGACACGCGCATATTCCTCCGCCGTCAGGCCATGCTGGGCAGCCATTTCTGCCGTGACTCTCGTTTCGGTCTCAATCATCGGATGCACGCCCAGATTTTGTGATTGCCTTCTTGAAAAAACGGCCGGTCCAGCGAGCCTCGGGCCTGAAGCCCCGCGCTTCCACCGATCAATTACTCCGCGCGCGAGAAGTTGTACACCAAATTCCAGATCATGTGTACGCCTTCGGTGAAGGACTTCACCGGGATGCGCTCGTCGTTGCCGTGGACGCGCGTGGTATCCCCGCTGGTCAGAACGAACGGCTCAAAGCCGTAGCTGACCATGCCGCGCTCGCGGAAGAAATGCGAGTCCGTAAATCCCGTTTCGATGGTTTGGGCCACGCCCGCGCCCGGGTGCAATTCCTTCACCGTTTTCACGATGGCGGAATAGAGCGGCGTATCCACCGAAGAAGCGGTGGAAGAAAAATTGAGCACCGTTTCGATTTGGATCGAGTCATCTTGGACGATTTTGCGCACCTGGTCGCGCCAGCGCTCGATCGTCCAGCCGGGCAGAAGGCGGCAATCGAGCAGCGCCGAAGCCGACGGCGGGATGATGTTGATTTTCTTCGAACCGTCGAGGCCCGTGATCGAAATCGTGTTCGTGAGCAGCGATAGGATGACAGGGCGTTTCTGCAATTCTTCATAGGCGTTGGGACTCGACACGAACGAGCGCAGGTTCTCGAAGCGGCTGCGCCACGGCTCCGATTCATAGGGCGCGAGCGAGCGCAGCGAAGATTCGATCGGCGGCGTCACTTCGAGCGGCGGACGGTATTCCCGCAAGCGATTGAGCGCGGCAATCAGACGATTCACAGCGGAGTCGGGGATGGGAATCGAGCCGTGGCCCGAGCGGCCCGTCGCCGAAAGTTTCAGCCATCCAGGCACTTTCTCTGTCGGGCCGACACCGTAGTAGGTGGCCTTGCCTTGATCGTCCGCCGGCGTGCTCGCGCCTTCGGTGAGGAGAAAGCCCGCACCGGAGATCCATTCGGGCCGATTCTTGACCAGCCAGCCGGCGCCGAAGTTCCCACCGGCTTCTTCGTCCGCGGTCCCGAGAAATATCACGTCCCGGCGGAGGGGAACATGCGCGCGATGCAGCTCGAGGAATGCGATCAATTGAGCAATACCGCTCGATTTCATGTCCTCGGCGCCGCGGCCCCAGATATAACCGTCGCGCTGGAGGCCGGCAAACGGGTCCACGGTCCAGAACTCGCGGCTCACCGGGACAACATCCATGTGGTTCAGCAGGATCAGCGCGGATTCGCCGTCCGGCTTCGAGCTTTTCAGCCGCGCGACGATGTTGCCGCGGCCGGGCGCCGACTCGGCGGTTTCGTACGGGATGCCTTCGGCATCAAAGATAGCTTTGAACCATTCGACGGCGCGCACTTCATTCCCCGGCGGATTCGAAGTGTCCACGCGAATGTAGGCGGTGAATTTGGCGATGGCTTCTTCGTCGAGTTTCGGCCAGTCGGGCGCGTATTCGGAATGTGATTCAGCCGTGCGAGCGTGCCGCAAGCCGCGGTGAGCTGGGGTGCGCGCTGCAACCGGCAAGAGAACCGAGGACAGGCCGATCACCGCAGAAAGCCACGAAGATGTTCGGCGCATGAAGGCTCCAGAAGGAAAGTTTACTGCTCTATGCTGATACCGCTGCGTTGCGCACCAGACTTTCGACCATCGAACGGAAGACAACCAGCCCGTCGGTGGAGCCGAGCGGCAATTCCACAGCGCGTTCCGGGTGCGGCATCAACCCGAGGACGTTGCGTTCGCGATTGCAAATCCCAGCGATATTGGCGATGGAGCCGTTCGGGTTCGCCGCCGGTTCTTCCCGGCCGGCCGGCGTGGTGTAACGAAACACAATCTGGTTTAGGCGCTCGAGTTCGGCCAGCGGCACAGCGTCGCAGAAATAGTTTCCCTCGCCGTGCGCGATCGGAATTTTCAGCACCTGGCCCTTCCCGGCGGCGCAGGTGAACGGCGTATCGATTGTCTCCACGCGGAGGTGGACTTGGCGGCAGATGTATCGCAGGCCGCTATTGCGCAGCATCGCGCCGGGGAGTAAGCCGGCTTCGAGCAGGATTTGGAAGCCGTTGCAGATGCCGAGGACAAGCCCGCCGCGATGCGCAAATCGTTCGACCGCTCGCATCACGCGAGAGAAACGGGCGATCGCGCCGGTGCGAAGATAGTCGCCGTAGGCAAAGCCTCCGGGAAGAATGATGGCGTCAAGGCCGTGTACATCCTCGGATTGGTGCCAGACGAACTCGACCGGCTGGCTGAGGACGGCGACGACGGCGTGATACGTGTCATCGTCGCAGTTCGAGCCCGGGAACACCACCACGCCGAATTTCATCGAGGGATTTTTCCTCCGCGGCAGCATTCTAACATATTGGCACAGACATGCAGGGAAGGCCGCGACGCGGCATCACGCTGGGAAGCGTGCTAACGGTGGGGGACAGGCCTGGATTTTTTTCGAGAGGCGGCCTGCTTGCGATGGGATTTTTCGGCAGAGCTGGCATCCTGATTTGCCTTTACGTGTGCTGCCTTGGAATGGGCGGAGCCGTTTGCAGGGGCGCTGAGCTTGGCGCTCGCCTCTTTCGCGCGGCGCGCGGCGGCCCAGCCTTCCTTGTTGACTTGCCGTCCGCGGGCGATTGCCAGCGCGTCCGCAGGAATATCTTCGGTGACGGTAGAGCCGGCGGCGATGTAGGCGCGGTCGCCGACCTTGATGGGCGCAACCAGCGCGGTGTCGCTGCCGACGAAGACGCGCTCGCCGATCACGGTTGGATTCTTGCGCGTGCCGTCGTAGTTGCAGGTGATCGTGCCGGCGCCGATATTGCTGTCGCGGCCGATCGAGGCGTCGCCAAGATAAGTGAGGTGCATCGCCTTCACGCCTTCGTGCAAGGTGCTCTTCTTCACTTCGACGTAATTGCCGACGCGCGCGCCGGCGCGCAGCTCAGTACCTTCGCGGACATGCGCGAACGGTCCGACAATCGTTTGCGGACCCAGCGTGCTCGATGTGACGACGCAATGCTGCCGAACGTGGACGCCCTCGGCGAGATTGGCATCGACCAGGACGCTGCCGGTGCGAATCGTGCAGCCGGGCCCGATCCGCGTCTTGCCGAGAAGCTGGACGCAAGGCTCGATCAAGGAATCCCGGCCGACCTCGACGTCGGGGTCAATCAGCACACTTTCGGGCAAATAAATCGTGACGCCGGAATCCATCAGCGCAGCGGCTTTGCGGCGGCGGAGGATTTGGTCCACTTCGGCCAGCTCGCCGCGCGTGTTGCAGCCGAGAATTTCCTGCGCATCGCCCGCCAGTTGCGCCATCACTTTTTCGCCGTGCTCATTGAGCAGAGCAATCGCGTCGGTGAGGTACAGCTCCTTGTGAAAATTTTCCGGGCGCAGCGCTTCGAGGCACGGCCACAGCTTTTCGAGGGTGAAGCAATAAACGCTCGAGTTGATTTCTTGAATGGCGCGCTGCGATTCGTCCGCAGCCTTTTCCTCGACGACGGCGGCCACCGCCCCGCTCGGCTTGCGGATGATGCGGCCATACCCTTTGGGGTTATCAATCTTCGCGGAGAGGATGGTCGCCGCAGCTTGGCCGGCGCGGTGCGCATTCGCCAGAGCGGTCAGCGTTTCGGTGCGGATCAGCGGCGCATCGCCCGGGACGACGATCGCGTATTTCGCGCGCGAACCAATGGACCGCCGCGCAACCTGCATCGCGTGGCCCGTGCCGCCTTGCGGCTCCTGCAGAATTGCCTTGGCGCCCAGCGGTGTGACGGCGGCGCGGACATCTTCGGCTTGGTGGCCGACAACGACAAGGATTTCGGCAGCGCCGAGCGGCTTACAGGCTCGCACAACGTGCTCGACCAGCGGACGCCCTCCGGCGCGGTGCAGCACCTTGGCCAGATCGGACCGCAACCGCGTGCCTTTGCCGGCGGCCAAAATGACGACGACAGTATCGAGAGAAGCCATCTAGCTCTATTTTCGCCCCCCGGAAAACCTTTGACAACCGAAACGGCAATTAATGTGTGCAGAGAAGTGACTAGTCGCTGGCGAAGGATTGGGATGCAGCGAGCCGGTGCGGGACTGGATGCATCTCGGCAGCAGTTTCGGTCCAGAGCGAGCGGTCGGCGAGCAAGCGGGTGACGAGCTGTGTATGCAGTGCATGCCCCGCTTTGTGGGCGACCACGAGCGCCTTGAGGGGACGGCTGACGAGCGCGAGGTCGCCAATCAAGTCGAGCGCCTTGTGGCGAACGAACTCATCCGCAAAGCGCAAAGGGCCGTTCGTGAGGCCTTTCTCAGAAAGTACGATGGCATTTTCGGTCGAGCCGCCGCGAATTAATCCCATCGCTTGCAGTTGCGGGACGTCCGTCAATATGCCGAACGTGCGCGCAGGGGCCAGCTCGCGGCTGAATGTTTCCCGGTTCACATCCAGCTCAATCTCTTCGCGGCCGATCAGCGGATGGGGAAAGTCGATGAAGCAACGGACGTGAAATTCCTCGCATGGATAGATGCCGATGCGGCGGTCGCCGTCAGAAAACTCAAGGGGTTTGACCAGCCGCAGGAAACGACGCCGGCGCCGCAGCCGCCGGATTCCTGCGCGCTCCAGCATTTCGATGAACGGTTGCGAAGATCCGTCAAGGATGGGCAGCTCGAGTGCGTCAATTTCGACGTAAACATTGTCCACACTGCAAGAGTAAAGGGCGGCAAGGAGATGCTCAGTCGTCGAGATCAGCACGCCCTTTTTCATCAGGCTGGTGGCGTAGCTGACCCGGGCCACGTTGCGCACGTGCGCTTCGACCTCGAAATTGTCGAGGTCCACCCGGCGAAATACGATCCCAGTGTCCGCGGGGGCGGGCACGAGCCGCAGACGGCAAGGGGCGGCCGTGTGGAGGCCAATGCCTTCTGTTTCAACGGAGCGTTCGATTGTGAGTTGGAAAGACATGGTGAAGGGGCCAAGCTTAGGATAGCACTTGCAAGGCCTTTGGCTGTCAATTTTCCCATTTAGAATCAGCTGTTTATGAGTGTATTTTGTGCTCGAACAGTCATGCTGTTGCAAAAATACAACATAAATAAGGGCAACCTTGTGGCCGCATTGAGACAGGGCGGGTCCTGACTCAGGGTGTGAGCGGCGATGAATTCTTCGGTGTCAAGGCGCTGGGTGGCGACTTGTTTCGGTCTCGCTAGCTGCGTAAAATGGATTCTTGCGGCCCAATTAAATGGCATCGCCTTTTAACATCCTATCGAGTTCTCCTTCCACTGAGGCGCCACCGCCGAACGCGCATCCGCGGCCGGAATGGCTCAAGGTGCGATTTTTCGGGGGTTCGAACTACCAGGATTTGAAGCGAATCATGCGGACGCTCGATCTGCACACGGTATGTGAGAGCGCGCGCTGTCCCAACATGGGGGAGTGCTGGGATCACCGCACCGCCACATTCATGATCCTGGGGAATATCTGCACGCGCGCTTGCGGCTTCTGCGCCGTGCCGTCGGGCAAGCCGATCGGTCCGCCGGACGAAGGGGAGCCCGATCGGGTGGCCGAAGCGGTTGAGAAGATGGGCCTGCGGTACGCGGTGGTGACGTCGGTGAACCGCGACGACCAACCCGACGGCGGAGCAGCAATTTTTGCGCGCACGATTGCGGAAATCCGGCAGCGCGTTCCGGACTGCAAGGTCGAGGTGCTGATCCCGGATTTTCGCGGCGATTGGGGAGCACTGGAAACAGTGATTGCAGCGCGGCCGGACGTGCTGAACCACAACATGGAGACGGTGCCACGGCTCTATCGCCGGGTGCGCCGCGGGGCCGAGTGGGGCCGTTCGCTCGAATTGCTCCGGCGCGCGCGAAGGATGGTGCCGGCGATGCCGACGAAGACAGGGATGATGCTGGGCCTCGGAGAGATGCGCGAGGAAGTGTTGTCGGCGATGGAGGAAATTGCCGTGCAGGGCACGCACATCCTCACGCTCGGACAATACTTGCAGCCGACGCGCGAACATCTGCCCGTTGCGCGGTACGTTCACCCCGATGAGTTTGCCGAGTTCAAGCGGCTCGGCGGGCCGATGGGATTCAAGCACGTCGAGGCGGGCCCCCTGGTTCGTTCCTCGTATCACGCCTTCGAGCAAGAAGAAGCCGCCCGCAGCTAGAAGAACAAGAAATCAAGAATGTAAATTGAGGAAGCGCCGCCGCTCGCCGGCTGTCCGTACTTGCCATGCTAATGAGGCGAGGAAAGGAAGGATTCAGCGATTTGGCGGACGCGGGCGGCGCAGGCGGGATCGCGGACCGACAGTTGTTCGGCCGCGCGGAAGCTGGCCGCGGCTGTTTCGTTGCGGCCAAGCTCAGCGTTCAAATTTCCGACGAGCAACAGGAAAATCGGATTGTGCGGGAACCGCTCGACAAGCGGTGTTGCAATCGCCAGGGCTTGTTCATATTTCCAATCGTAGGTGCGCAGATTCTTGGCGTAATAAAAACGCGCTTCCACCGCAGTCAGAACGCCATGATTCATGCCACGCTCAAGCTGCTTGACGCCTTCCTTCTTGCTGCCGCCGGGAATGCCCATGAAAAAGCGAAGGATCTTCGCGATCGCGGAAAGGGCGTCAACGTAATAATTGTAGAGACCAAGGCCGGTGTAGGCATCCTCCAGGTCCGGATCGAGCTGTGAAGCGCGCAAGAATTGTTCCCGGGCATCCACGCCTGCGTGAGCGGTTGCGCGGCGCTCATCGCGCAGGGCGTAGAGCCGCGCCTTCAGTGCCAGGCCCATCCCGGCGTAGAGATGCATTTCGGCGGAGTCTGATTTTCGAAGCTGCGCTTCGGCGAGCGAGATGGCGCGGCCGGCGGCGGCAAGGTATTCATCATCACCTCCGCGTTTCGAACGTTTCCAGGCATCCACCATGCCGTATTTCACGTCGCAAGCTTGGCAATACATCTTCCACCAGAGCGCTTCGGTTTCAAGCAGGTAGCCGAGCGGATGATCGGGCTGCTTTTGTTCGAGACGGTGCGCGAGCTCGATGGCCGCGTCCGGGTCGCCCGCAAAAATTTGGTCGAGACCCTGCGTCACTTCCGGGGGGACATTGAGCTGGCCGGCGCGCGCCGGAGGAGCAGAAAACACTGCTACAGTGAAGTAGCAGAGGGTGCAGGCAAACAGTCTGCGGAGCGTTCGCGTTGGGGTGCGCATCACGATCGCTTGAGCCATCCCACAAGCCAGGCGGCAGTGACATACATGACAAAGCATTCTAGCGCGAAGGAAAGGAAACCCAGGTAGCCCGGCGCAGGCATTTCAAATATCTTCCAGCCTTGAAAGATGGGAAAAACATAGTTCCACTTCGCCGCTGCCCAGTAATTCCAAAATTCCCACAGCCAACCGCAGATCCAGCCGGAAACCAGCAGAGAGTAGGAGCGTCCTCGCCGCCCCTGGGCGAAATCGCCGATCAGCGAGGGAAGTCCCAAGCGGTGATTGGCGGGGTCAAGCGCGAGATAGAAGCCAATCCAGACGAGTCCGAACAGATAGGCGCCCGTCTGCCGCGGCAAGACCAGCGGCACAGCAAGGCAAAGCGCGCCCGCGATCATCATGGCGCGCTCAGCACCGGACGAAAGCATCACGGGCCGTGCCGGAGGAAACCAACGAAGCGATTCAATCAAGTCAGCCGTTTCGAGGATGGCCGGCGTGATGGTGGCGTAAGACCATGCATATCCGAAAATCGCCGCGGGCCAGGCCATCGGTAGACCGATATAAATCCAATTGTGAAGGCGCAGGTTGTAGGCCTCGAAGAGCATCCAGAGGGGGATCGAAAGGAGCGCCATTCCCCCGAATCTCCGCGGTGCGTCGTGCAAACGCGAATGGCCAGTGATCGCAAGCACGGCGGCGTCGGTGATGAGGAGATAAGCAGTCCAGGCAATCGGCGTGAAGTACATCGCCACCGGCTCGACGCCATGAAACATCAGCCATTCCGCGCCCGCGAGCGAAAGCAGGCCAAGCCAGCCGTGGGCGGGCAGGGGAAACCGGCGCTGGCGGAAGAATTCGGCCACGACAACGGTAATCGTGGCGGCCGTAATGAAGACGCCGAGCGAGACCATGCGGCATCCATAGTAACGCAGGCGCAGGAGATTTTTGGACGAGACATCGCTGGAGTTGGGTAACCTTTGGGCGCGGCAGAATTCCAAAGTGCACGGGCCGATGGTTGCTATGCTTTGAACTCGTTCTTGACGGCGCGGAATTTTTCGACGACGACGAGCCAGCCGGAAAAAGCTGAACCAGGGGACCTGTCGGTGTACCTGGCGTCCGAAGTTGTAGCCATTTTGGGCTGGGAGGCACATTTCGTTTTCACCGGTCCGACAGGGATGCCGGGGGCGAGGGTGGTAATGTTCTTGGGAGGCGTGTTTTTTCTATGGCGCGCTCGAATCAAGCAGCAGTGGCCGTTCGAGGAGGCTGCGTGAGGGAGGGAATCGAAAAACCCATTCTGAATTTCCTGCTTGCCACAGCCCTCATTCTGCTGACCGCCACCTCTGGCACGGCGCAATCCCTGACCCAGACGGTCGAAGCGATCGAGAAGGCGCAGGTGACGACCCGAATTCTCTTCATCACCGCACATCCCGACGATGAATGGCCGGGCTTGCTGACCTATCTCTCGCACGGCCGGGGCGCCGATGTTGCGCTGCTGACCCTCACGCGCGGTCAGGGCGGGCAAAACGCCCTGGGCCCCGAGCAGGGCGATGAAATGGGAATCCTGCGCACGCAGGAGTTGTTAAACGCCGACAAAATTTACGGCGTCCGCCAGTTCTTTACACGCGCTCCCGACTTTGGATATTCAAAGAGCGCCGACGAAACACTGAAAATCTGGGGCGAGATTCCGCTGGAAGACATGGTGCGTGTGATCCGCACATTCCGCCCACAAATTGTGATCAACGGCTGGGGCGGAGTGCACGGCGGCCACGGCCAACATCAAGCTTCGGGCATCCTAACGCCGCGGGCGGTGACGGAGGCGGCGGACCCAAAAGCCCTCCCGAGTCAAATTGCAGAAGGGCTCCATCCCTGGCAGACCCCGCTCGTGCTTCAGCCCGCGCGTGGAGAGCCGCGTGGCGCGCTGCGCATTCCTTCGGACGAAATCTCTCCACTCCTCGGAAAGAGCTACAACGAGATAGGAATTGAAGGTAGGTCGCAACATCGCTCGCAAGGCACGGCCGCAGACGCGGCAGCAACATTTTTCCGCCGGCCGATTTATCTGGAGGTCGCCGGCGGGCCGTCATCCCAGAATCATGTGGAACTCTTGGATTTGGTGCAGCCGATTACGTCGCTCGCGGCGCGCTTTCCTTCACTCCGCGGCAGGCTCGAGCCGGGACTCAGGGACGTGGACCAAACACTTAAGGCTGCGCGCCAGGAGGCGCTCGAGATGCGCTGGCAGGACGCGGCAAAAGATTTGGCGCGCGCGGGACGCACAATAAATCTGCTCGAAGCACAGCTTTCCTCAGGACCTTCCGGCGAGCCGACCGCGGAGACCGCAGAGGCATCGTGGGAACTCGCGCGTGAGCGGGACAAAATCAACACCGCACTCGGCGACGCCCTTGCGCTCCACATCGAAGCGCGAGCCGATCGATATGAACTGGTTTCCGGCGAGGACTTCACGATTCGAGTCGAATGGAATTGGCGCGGCGGCTGGATCGAGGGTGGCGGGCAAGTAGCCCTAGATCTGCCGACGGGATGGCGCGTGACGAAACAGGAGACAGGCCCGCCGGATGCTTCAAGCGTGCGATTCACGGTCTCGATTCCGGCTGATGCGAAGCGGCCGGATACTCCCGCAGGCGCGGTCCTGCCCGAGCTTCCGCCACTTGTTGACGCAGCGTACACCGCGAAAGTAGATGGTTACGCTTTCACGATGAGGACGCCCGTCGTGACCGTACAGGCGAATTCAACGGAGGTGCTGACGTATCCGCTTAGTTTGGTGCCTGCGGTTTCGTTGATTGTCGAGCCGCGGCAGATCATGCTGCAACGGAATCAATCGGCAAAGCCGGTCGAATTGCTGGCGCGCGTGCGCTATCACGGCACGCCGGCGGCGGACATCGCGGCCGGCTTCGACGCACCAGAGGGCTGGAGTGTGACGCCGGTCGCACCGATCCATTTCCCGGGGTCCGAAGACCAGCTTGTACGTTTTACCATCACGCCTCCGGTGAGTCTGCGCGCAGGGGCATACTCATTAAAGCCGTATGCGCGTCTGGGAAGTAAGACATTCCGAGACTCGATCGAGGCGCTGCCATCACTGCCCACGAGGAGCTGGATGCATCCCGCCGATGCAACCGTGCACATACTCGACCTCGCTGTGCCCGCAGATTTGAGCATCGGCTATGTGGCCGCTGAAAACGAGATGATCCCGGACCTCCTCCGGCAACTGGGAATCCGAGTCGAATTGCTCGACGAGACGGCGCTCACATTCGGCGACTTGAGCCGCTACGACGCGATCGTAGTGGGCATCACGGCCTATGAGTTGCGACCCGACGTGGCTCACGCCAACACCCGCTTGCTCGACTACGTGCGGCAGGGGGGCACGCTGGTTGTCCAGTACGAGCACCCGGACACGTGGAACCATTTTCATCCGGCTCCCTTCCCGGCCTCGATGAACAATTCGATGGCACGGACGGTGGACGAGAATTCACCGGTGCGATTTGCCGCGCCGAATAACCCGCTACTGAACTTTCCGAACAAGATCACCGCCAGTGATTTCGAAGGCTGGGTGCAAGAGCGCGGGCTCTACTATTGGGATCAGTTTGATCCGTACTATCAAGCTGTGCTGGCGCTGCGCGATCCAGGTGAAGGCGAAGAGCTCGGCAGCTTGGTCTATGCGCGCGATGGGAAGGGCGTCTATATCTACACGGGCCTATCGTTTTTCCGCCAATTGCCGGCGGGTGTGCCAGGCGCGTATCGCCTGTTCGTCAATTTGCTGAGCCAGTCGAAAGCGCCTGCGGTCAAGCAACAGGCGAGCGTGCCGGTTGGCGATAGTTCGAGTACGCATAGTCAAGACGGATCTGCCGGGAAAATTTCTCTCCCGCGCGGCGGTTTAGAATGAACTGTGCATCTTCTCTTGGCCTCGTCGAGCCCACGTTGGCGCGCATCCCGGAGGGGTGGTTTGCGATGGGATGCGAGAGCGGTCAGGAAAATGAGAGGCCCGTGCATCGCGTCTGGGTGGATTCATTCGAACTGGCTGCATTTCAGCTGACGAACGCCGATTATGCCCAGTTCATCGAAGCGACGAAGTGTCAACCTCCGCCAAATTGGAAGGACCCCCTTTTCTCGCACCCGAAGCAGCCGGTCGTCGCGGTGTCCTGGATTGACGCGGCTGCGTACTGTGATTGGCTGAGCCGCTTGACTGGCCGGCGCTATCGATTGCCGACCGAGGCTGAATGGGAACGCGCAGCGCGCGGAGGCCGCGAAGGCATGCTCTATCCCTGGGGCGATGAACCGCCGGAATCGTTGCCCAACTACGCGGCGAAATGGCAAACGGGACCAGAGCATGTCGGCGGCGATGCGCCGAACGGTTTCGGCCTCTATGATATCGGCGCGAACGTCCATGAATGGTGCGCCGATTGGTATTCGCCGGATTACTACGCGGCATCCTCCGAACGCAACCCGCGAGGCCTAGCAGTGAGCAGCCGGCGCGCGTCTCGCGGAGGATCCTGGCGGCACTACACAAAAATCTCGCGGTGTGCGGCGCGGTCAAGCATTCCGCCAGAGTTCAAGTACGCCGACTACGGCTTTCGCGTCGCGCGCGATCTTGCCTGAAATCGCGACTGCGTCAGTCCTGGCGCCTCCGCCGGGAGATCAAGGCGCCGACGGCCGCGATCAGCGCGCACGCGCATCTGTGCTATCCTCGCGAGCGGACGAAAGAAACACAATCTTCAGGGGGAATGCGATGAATCGTCGTTGGCTTGCCGCCGGTCTGGCGTTCTTATTCCTTCCCAGCATCGTCTGGTGCGGGCATAAGAAGGAAAAAAAGAAGAATCCGCCGACCGAGGAGGCCAACACAGCGGCTTCGCTGCCACCCGAACGCGCCATTGACCAGGAAATCTCGGAGATGCTCGGCTACTGGCAAGTGGGCGACCTCGACAATCTGCACAAATACTATTCCGATGGCGTCACCGTGGTGAGCGGAACTTTTGAGCCTCCCCTGGTGGGCTGGGCCAGCTACGCCACAGCTTACACGCGGCAGCGCGCGCGGCTGGGCAGCTTGCGACTCGACCGGCGCAATACATTTATCTTCGTGAGAGGGGACATGGCTTGGGCCACCTACCAGTGGGAATTTTCAGGGATTGTGGACGGTAAGTATGCGGCTGATCGGGGGCAGACAAGCTTGATTCTCACGCGGCAAGGAGACCGCTGGGTGATCGTGCACAACCACACGTCCGAAATCTGTGGGGCGCAAGCCAGCCCGCAACCGGCCCAGCCGCAGGCGCCAGGGGGAGCGTGACGGCTAGAAATGCTTGAAGCCCTCCCAAAGCCAAAGAACTGCGATGCTCACCAGGAGCGCGCCCGAAGTAATGATGAGCCCTTTGATCGGCCTGCCCAGCCTGTCAATCCTGCCGACGATTTCCTGTTGCTCCTTAGCCATGGAGTCTCCGGCCGAGTCAAGGAAGATCTGGTCTTCCTCCCTATTTGCGAGCGCGCTGCGGTAAATCAATACACAAATCAATCCCGCTGTAACCACGCCCCAGGCAATTAAAAGGATGTGCAAGAGACTTCCCTGTGCTGGTTCCAAGGGACCCTCCTGGCCCGACAGGGCCACGTAAATTGTCCCAGGACGATCGATTGCCCGGCTCGAGCCTTGCTGAGCGGGATTATAGCACTACCAACCGGCCGGCGTGTCAAGCGGGCGGTAGCTCGGGGAACTGGATGCCCCAAAAGTTCTGATACGGAGCGAGGCTTTCGATCCCCACCTCAAAGAGGCCGTCGGATTTTTCCTCCGCGACGCGCACGACGCGGAACTCAATCACTTCCTCCGAGAGCGCGTTCATGACTTCGAGGGTCGTGCCGGTGCCGAAAGCGACGGGAGTGCGCACCAGCGCGCCGTAGCGATTGACCTCCACCGCTTCGGCCTTAGCGCGAATGGGGGTGCCGTCCCAATTGTCGGAGAAAAGTTGTACGGGAATACGAATCCGGACACGCTCACCTCGGCGCCGCTCACGCATGGGAGAAGTCGAGGCCATGGTGGACCTCCTATGGATGGAAGACTGGGCGCAACTCTAGGCAGTTTCTGCGGCGGCGTCAATCAGTTTGGCGGGGGCACCCCGCCAGGTGGAATCGATACGAGGCGGGCCCCGGAACATCGACGGCTACTGTCCGGCATGCGCGTTGACAAACCCGCGGTCGCAGGTCAGAATTTAGTGACCTCAATTTGCCGCAAGCTGTGCCCAAGTGGCGGAATTGGCAGACGCGCTAGATTCAGGGTCTAGTTCCCGCAAGGGAGTGGAGGTTCGAGTCCTCTCTTGGGCACCATAGATTGCGCAAGACATTTCACACTCTCATCGTCTTTATCTCTCCGTGGGGGGCGGGGATCGAGACCAACGCCTCGCTTTTGATCGTGAGCCGGTTCGGTTTCGAGAGATTCGCGCGTTGAGTGTGCGGCGATGGCAGGATTCCCACAGGCGCAAGAGATTGTGAGTATTAGTACCGTTGACTCTATGGCTACCACGGTTGATAGTGTCCTCCACAAAAGGTCATGCGGCAGTTTCCTCGGATTGCGATCCTGGTACTGCTCGTTGTTGTCAGTGTGGTGGGGAGTCCGCAAGGGCGGCCCGGCACGCCGGCAGGAACGAGTGTGTCGGCTATTCCATCGCCGCTTCCCACCCGGTCGAGTGCCAGTCCCGCTAAAGCAGAAAAGCTCGTAGCCTCGAAC